>CASDHD010000005.1 GCA_949280095.1 uncultured Bacilli bacterium | reverse complement strand
TATCATTTATTATCAATCAATGTAAGCATTGGCCAAAAAGTTACAACAAATACAGTTGTAGGTACTGTAGGAGGAGGAGCTAAAGCAAAAGCTGCTGCTCTAGCTGCAGGTAAAAAAACAGATGGTTGTTCAACGGGCGCTCATCTCCATTATGGAGTTATGACAGGTGCTTATGCGGGTAGTACGCCAGTCTCAAGAGTAATTGTTCCACCTGGTTTTAAAAATGCAAAAGGATACAGTTGGACATCCAGAACGGCTTTTTATAGTTAAAAAAAAATCAAACAAAAATGATGTTTGATTTTTTTTAAAGGTTTTCTTTTAAAAATTCCAATTCCTTTATTGGTACCGTAGTAGCTTTAGCAACTATTTCTATATCAGTACCTAACGATAATAGTCTTTTGGCGACTTCTATTTTTTCTTGTTTTCTACCTTCTTTTCTACCTTCTTTTCTACCTTCTTCATGTCCAGTTTTCAACGCATATGCTTTCGCTTCTCTTAATTCCTGCTCTTTTGCTTCTTCATAATCATAATAACCTATTAAATCTTCATCCATTGTTAAATCTGCTACTGTTCTTATTGCTGCCATATACTTTTCACTCCCCCTATACTTGTTTGCTAATTTCTCTAAGTTCTTTCCTTGTAGAAAATCAGCAAACGCTATAATTTCTTTATCTATATTGTACTTAGGATTATGAATATTCGCAAGTACTAAATGAAACGATTCGTACATTTCGTTTTCTACAATTTCATCGTTAGTTTGGATTTTAAAATTTAATACAGGTTTATCTGTTTTAAAGATATTCACATTATCGATATTGATTAGTATAACCTTTGGGTATTCGTCCATATTCTTATGACTTAACTCAACGATTACAGAAAAAGCATACAAAGCATTTTTATCAAAAATATGACTAGGATTACTTTGATTCATTTCAATTACAATCCTTTGCTTGTTTTCGAGTCGAATACTAAAATCCATTAATTGCTTTTTGTTCGTTACTTTTCTAATTGGTATTTCTTCACCACTAATGAAAGTAGCTTTTCTTAATATTTCTTTTTCAATACCAGTTAAACTATGAATAAAATCAATAACGAGACACCGATTATTTTCGTGTACCATAAAGGCTTTAAACAAAGCATCATTCATAAGATTTATATTTTTCGTGTCCAAAATTGCACCTCCTGCATGCATACTAACAAGAGTTTAAATACTTTGCAAATCGCAGATTTACCTAATTGATACATCAAAATAATGAAATCTATTAGTAAAATTATCTTTTCACTCTTCCTTTTTTTTATTAATCCTCTTTTTTAGAAAATTAGTAAAATTTAAAAAAATTTTGCAGTTTCTTTTTTTTTAAATGAAAGTTATAATAAAAAAAGAAAGGAAGATTCTTATGACATTTTCCACACGATTAAAAGAAGAAATGACAGAATATAATAGCGATGCGCTAGAAAAAAGAGCAGAATTATCTGCTATTTTAAGATATGATGCCAAATTAGAAAAAGATAAAATCACCATCACAAGTGAAAATGCTAAAATTGCTCGTCGTATATATTCTTATTTAAAAGAAGTCTTCGGTATTAATATGAAAATCATTGTTCGTAACCAAAAAAGATTTCGTGTGAGACAAATATATATTTTAGAAATCAAAGAAAAAGTATCTCATATATTAGAATCTCTTTATATCAATGAAAAAGGAAGAAAGAGAAAAGCAAATGAAAACTATTTTGAAGCAAATGAAGAAAAAATCGCTTATTTAAGAGGGGCATTTTTAACAACAGGTTCAATAAACGATCCAAGCACAAATGGATATCATTTAGAATTTGTATTCTTAACAAAAACCGATGCAGATTTTATAAAAAATATGTTAAAATGTTTTAAAATAGAAGCTAAAGTTTTAAAAAGAGGAAACCGATATATGACCTATATCAAAAGTGCAGAAATGATTAGTGATATCATCAAAATGTTTCAAGCTATCAATTCTCTTTTTTACTTCGAAGATATAAGAATTTATCGTGATCATAAAAATATGGTAAATCGTTTGAACAACTGCGAAATTGCCAATCAAGAAAAAACCACCCAAACAGGGTGGAAACAAAGAGAAAATATTGAATTTCTCAAAGAAAACGATTTAATGTCTCTACTTGATGAACATACTCAAACTGTCTTAGAATATCGCTATAAATACCCAGAATCTTCTTACTCAGAACTAGCTGAAATTATTTCTTTAGAAACAGATTATAAAATTGGCAAATCAGGTATTAACCATCATTTTATAAAAATGAAAAAACTAATGGAACAATACAAAAAATAATTTACTTATCAACATGTGTTTGTTAAAATAGAAAATTAAGAAAGAAGGAAGTACATGACAGACATAGAGTTAGAATATGCAAAACAAAAATATCGTATCGCACTAGAAGGAAAGAAGAACATATTAGAATGTGTGAGTGAGTATTCAACACAACAATTTTTAGCGATGAATACTGATTTAACAGAAGAAAAAATCAAGAATATTCCAGATGATGAAATACTAAGAAATACATTCCTATCTGTTTTTCAACATACAAAAGAAAGTAGTAATTTATATGTTCATTTAGACAGTATTCGAAGAATAAATGCGGTTATTAATGATGAACGGCCAGAATTAGTAAGCGTGTATTTTGAGGATTCAAAAGAAAATATAGGTAAAATAAAAAATGGATTACATACTTATTCTTTATATTGTAATTTGGAAAACAATGAGCCGGTTTTAATTGGGTCTAGAAATGCAAGAGAATTTTTAGAAAACATGCACATTATAAGTTTACTTAATTGTGGTAGTGCTGATATATATCATTATAATAGTAAAAGCTTGGAGAAAATCACAAAAGGCTCAGCAACAATTCCATATAATCGCCTACAACTTTATTATTTTAGGCAATTATTTGATACTTCTCGTGAAAAGGCAAATGCGCGTATGTTAAGCCTAACAAAAGAAGACTATAGAGATATTTGTTTATAAAATCTCATCAATAATTCCATACGAAAGAGCTTCCTTACTATCCATGTAAAAATCTCTTTCCATATCGGTTTCTAAAATAGAAGCCTTTTTCTTTGTCTTTTTAGAAAGAATATTAATTAACTTTTTCTTAGTCTTTAAAATATGATCTGCAACAATCTTAATATCTGTTGCTTGACCTTGAATACCACCAAGTGGTTGATGAATCATAATTTCAGCATTCTTAAGAGCACATCTTTTGTCTCCACATGCTAGTAAAAATGCAGCCATCGATGCAGCCATTCCAACAACAATAGTTCTAACATCACTTTTGATAAATTCTATAGTATCCAAAATAGCAAAGCCACTACAGACTTCTCCTCCAGGACTGTTAATATACAAACAAATTTCTTCGTGAGATAAAGAATCTAAATACAATAACTCACTAATAATAATATTTGCTGTAGCCATATTAATTTCCCCAGTTAAAAAGACAATTCTATCCTTTAAAAGCCTTGAATACAAATCATAAGCATATTCACGATTACTACTTTTTTCCACTACTGTTGGTATAATGTTCATATAAAGTATCACCTAATACTATCATAGATAAAAAAGGGAGATATATACCTGAAAAAGATGTCAAATTTAGAGAAAAAAAGGAAAATAAAAAGAGGAAATCGTCTCTATGCAAAATACTCGATTTATGTTAAAATGAATTAGAATACGAGGGGTAGATATGCAAGAAATTATAATTACATTTCCAGATGGAACAAAGAAAAAATATCCTTATCAAACACCTTTATATAAAGTAGCAGAGGATTACCAGCCTAAAATGAAACACAATATTTTGGGAGCTAAAATAGATGGAGAAATTATTCCAATGCAAACAAGCTTAACAAAAGATGCTACTATTACCTTTTTAGATGTGTTAAACCCTTATGGTTATCGTATGTATCAAGCAGCCTTAAAATTTATTTTTGAAGTTGCTGTAAAAGAAACTTATAAAAATGTGGATGTTCATTTCTTGCACAGTGTTCCAAAGGGAATTATGTGTGAAATAGAAGGCTTAAATATTCAGAATGAAGATGTAAACAAAATAAAAGAAGCGATGTCTAAAATCATTCATCATGAAGAAAAGATAACCAAATATAATGTAGAAAAAAAAGATGCAATACACTATTTTGAAAAACATCAACAACATGAAAAAGCCAAAAATATTCATAATACCAACAATGATATTGTAAGTTTCTATAAATTAAAAACTTATTACAATTATTTTTATTCAGATATGCCCTATAATACTAAAAATATAAATAAATTTGATTTGAAATTTCTAGGAAATAATCGTATTGTTCTAGTCTATCCTAGTAGTCGAACAGAAGGATTAGTTCCAGAATATGTGCATTATGAAAAAATAATAGAAACTTTTTTTGAAGGACAAAATTGGTTAAAGAAGATGCGCACGACTTATTTATCTGACTTAAACGAAGAAATAAGTAATAATACCATAAAAGAATTTATTGGTTCTTGTGAACTTATCTTCAATGAAAGCATTGCCACTGTTGCCAAAAATATTAGCCAAAAAAAAGAAATTAAAATAGTTTTAATATCTGGACCATCATCTACAGGAAAAACGACTACAACGCAAAGGCTTGCAAGTTACTTAAAAGCATTAGGATATGCAACTATACCTATTTCAGTAGACGATTATTATAAAGAACAAGAAGAAATGACAAAAAATGAGTTCGGAGAATACGATTACGAATCCCTAACAGCTATTGATACAGACATGTTCAATCAAGATTTAACGGATTTATTAGAAGGAAAAAGCGTTCACTTGCCAACATTTGATTTTATAATGAAAAAGAGAAATCGAAGAAGTAATGAAGTGCAAATGCAAGAAAATAGTCTGTTACTCATAGAAGGATTACATGGTTTAAATGAAGAATTAACAAATGCTATACCAGAAAAAAATAAATATAAAATCTATTTAAGTCCTTTTATACCCCTTGGTATTGATAGACACAACTATGTATCTACTGTTGATTTACGTCTTTTAAGAAGAATTGTTAGAGACAACCGTACAAGAGGAACAAGTGTTTCAAAAACTATAGAACTATGGCAAAGTGTAAGAGTTGGAGAAGAAAAATATATTTTTCCTTTTATTCATCAAGCAGACTGCATCATCAATACAGCTTATGCATTTGAGGTAGGCGTTTTAAAAGTATTTGTAGAACCTTTACTCTATTCTGTAGGGATGGATTCTCCTTATTATGAGGAAGCAAGAAGATTAATTGATTCTTTACGGGGATTTTTTCCTATTCCAAGTGAATACATTAGTAAAGATTCGATATTACGTGAATTTATAGGATAGAAAGAGTGATAAAATGATAAAAGTAGCAATTAATGGTTTTGGTAGAATTGGAAGAATGGCTTTTCGTGAAATGATTACAGGGACAACATTTGATATTGTTGCCATTAACGATTTAACGGAGGCCGA
Source organism: uncultured Bacilli bacterium (assembly GCA_949280095.1). Lineage (GTDB taxonomy): Bacteria > Bacillota_I > Bacilli_A > RF39 > UBA660 > MGBC108787. The sequence continues at coordinate 19,833 of CASDHD010000005.1, read as the reverse complement.
AGAACTTGCTTATCTATTAAAATACGATACCAATCATCGAACATTTCATGAAGATTTAATCGATTTTGATAATGATGAACTTGTTATCAACAAACGAAAAAGAATTAAAGTGTATAAAGAAAAAAATCCAAGTAATTTGCCTTGGAAAGAATTAAATGTTGATTTGGTTCTAGAATGTACAGGATTATTTACAAATTATGAAGATGCAAAAAAGCATATAGATGCTGGTGCAAAAAAAGTTTTAATTTCTGCTCCAGCTAAAGATGGCATAAAAACAATTGTGTATGGAGTTAATGATGAAGAATTAACAAGTGATGACCAGATTATCTCAGGGGCTTCTTGTACTACCAATTGTCTTGCGCCAGTACTAAAAATAATAGAAAAGCATTTTGGAATTGAAAAAGGTTTTATGAGCACGATTCATGCTTATACTAATGATCAAGCAACGCTCGATGTACCTCATAAAAAAGGAATAAAGATGCGAAGAGGACGTGCTGCAGCCCAGAATATCATTCCTACCTCTACAGGCGTTACAAAAGCAATCGGTGAAGTAATTCCTGAACTAAAAGGAAAATTAGACGGACTTGCTTATCGCGTTCCGGTAAGTGATGGTTCTATTTGTGATTTAGTATTAGAATTAAAAACAAAAGTAACAGAAGAAGAAATTAATCAGGCATTAGTTAACAATCAAAGTGATACATTAAAAGTAACATTCGATCCTGTAGTTTCAAGTGATATTATTGGTAAAAAGTGTGGCTCTTTAGTAGACGCTTCTCTAACCAATGTTTTAGATGTAGAAGGACGCCAACTTGTAAAAATAGCTTCATGGTATGACAATGAAATGGGCTACACTGCTCAAATGCTACGAACTGCCAAAAAAATGTTTGAAAGATAATGTGAATAACTTATTACTTATCAACATTATAATGAAAAAATATTGTATAAAATATAATATTGCAAAATTTAAATCGATTCTAATTTGTACTAAGATTGCACTATACGTTTATATTTTTAGATATACTCGTTAGCGCATTTTTGTTTATATCAGCTAAAGAGTTAGAAACATAGGAAAACAGATTCCCTTTTTATCTTAATACTTTGCTTTTAAAGTAGGTACTACTCAAATTGACAATACAAGTGAATATTTATAAATAAAAAATGAATATGATATATTATTTTCGGCCTCATTTGTCTTCTAAATATTTTTGGCAAAAAAATGAAATGTGCAATTTAATGTTGATAAATATTTTGTTATCAACATTTTTTCTATTTTATGCTATAATTTTTAAAGAAGAAAAAGAATAATAGACTAGAAAGGGGAGTCTACATGAAACAAAGAATAGAAAATATGGACTTAAAAGAAAAAAGGGTCATTGTAAGATGTGATTACAATGTCCCAATTTATAATGGAAAAATCTTGGATGATACCAAAATCGTAGCAAGTTTAGAAACCATTCGATATCTTATGAAAAATAACTGTAAAATCATCATTTTAAGCCATTTAGGAAAAGTAAAAGCTGAAGAGGACAAACGTTTTAATTCTTTAGAAATTGTTGCCAAGAGATTACAAGAATTGGTAGGTAGAGATGTCTATTTTAATCATCAAATTCTAGATCCAGAACTTCCAAAAAGAATAGACTTAATGTTACCACGTGATATTTTAATGCTTGAAAATACTAGATTTTTAGATGTTCCAAATAAACTGGAAAGTAATTGCGATGCCCAAATTTCTTCTTTTTTTGCTTCCCTTGCCGATGTTTTTGTAAATGATGCTTTTGCTTCAAGTCATCGTGCCCATGCCTCCGTAGTCGGAATTACTAAATACATTCCAAGTTGTATTGGTTTTTCTGTAGAAAAAGAGCTTGCTGCTTTAGATCGCTTTTTAAAAGAACCAGAGCATCCATTTACAGTCATCATGGGCGGTGCTAAAGTGGAAGATAAACTTGAATTAATCAAAACCTTACTTCCAAAATGCGATCACTTATTATTAGCGGGAGGACTAGCTAATAGTTTTTTGAAAGCCCTAAACTTTAATATTGGTTCTTCTTTAGCAACGGAAAGTTCTGCCACAATCGAATCTTTAAAACAAATTATGTTAGAATATCGCGAGAAACTCATGCTTCCCTTAGATGCAATTGTTGGGAGTAGTTATGATGAAAATTATACACGTTACAAAAGAATTAATGAAATTGGAGATAATGAAGTCATCAATGATATTGCTATCAAAACTTTAGAAAAATACAAGACTGCTATAGAAGAAAGCAAAACCATTTTTTTAAACGGAACCATGGGAATTTATGAAGATATTCGCTATGCAAATGGAACTAAAGAATTATTGAACTCACTAAAAAAACAAGATGCCATAAAAATAGCAGGAGGCGGTGATTCTGTAAGTGCTATTAAAAATATGGGATTTGAAAGTGCTTTTACTTATCTATGTGTTGGAGGAGGAGCAACTCTTGAATACTTAGCCAAAGGACATTTAGTAGGAATTGATAATATTATGGAGGCGAGTGATATTGAAGTACTTGATGTGTAATTTAAAATCGAATAAAACTGTAAAAGAAATTTTAGTATACAAAAAAATAATTCCTAAAGAAATCAACGAAAATATAGACATAGTTCTATTTCCTTCAGCAATCTATTTAAGCTTTTTTTATGATGCTCCTTACAAAATTGGTAGTCAAAATATATCCGTTTATGAAAGTGGGAGTATCACAGGAGAAATTTTAGCTAATCAACTAAAAAGTTTAAAAGTTTCTTATGTTTTAGTTAATCATTTTGAAATGAAAGAAACTCTAGAAAACACACTAAAAAAAATTAAAAATGCAACCAAACAAAAAATAAAGGTTGTTTTATGTATTGGAGAAAAAGAGAAACAAACCATGGATGAAACTCTAGTAGAAATAACAAAAGAAATTACAAAAATTTTTGATAATCTAACCAAAAAAGAAAGAGAAAATCTTATTATCGCATATGAACCATGTTGGGCAATAAGTAAACAAGACATTGTCGATACAAAAATAATAAATAGTATTGCAAAAAAACTAAAAAAACAAATGAAAGAAAAGTATAATGTCGTTTTAGATGTTCTTTATGGTGGAGGTATTACTACAAAAAATATAAAAGACTTAGAAAATGCCTCTTATATCGACGGATATCTTCTGGGAAATTGTGCTAATATTCCCGAAAATGTATGTAAAATTTTAGATATTCTATGAAAAACGACAAATTTTTACACTAATTTACACAACAAGACAAAACATTTTCTAGTAATTTAAACCTATCTCGTTTTATAATGAATTTGCGTGCAGTAAATATTTATTTGAAAGAGGAGAAAAGGATGAAAAAAATAATCAACGCACTTTTAATTGATGATACAGAATCAGTTTTAAGTAAAACAAAGCAGTATTTTAGCAGTCACGCAGTAATCAACATAAAAGAAACCATTAATAACGGAAAGGAAGGATTAGAATACATTCTAAAGCATCAAAATGAAATTGATATTATCTTAATGGATATTATTATGCCAGAAGTAGATGGTATTAGCATCCTAGAAGAAATGCAAAAGCAAAATATTAATAAAAGTGTCATCGTATTAACAAGTTACAGTAAAGATTCTGCTATGAAATTGGTAAGAGAGTATAATATAGATTACTTTATGTCAAAACCAATCAATATGGAAATACTTGAAAAAAGAATTTTAAGTGTGGTTAACAATGATATAGTTACAGAAGAAGCAAAAGATAATAAAATTGAAATTGCGATTAGTAGAATGTTACATTCTTTAGGAATTCCTTCTCATATTAGAGGTTATCAATATATTAGAGAAAGTGTTTACATGATGTATGAAAATCCTGATATGATTGGAGGAATTACAAAATGTATTTATCCAGAAATTGCAAACCGTTTTGATACAACCGCCAGTCGTGTTGAAAGGGCAATAAGACATGCCATTGAAGTAAGTTGGGCTAGAGGAGATTATGACGTCATGGAAGAATTATTTGGAAATAGCGTTGATTTTGATAGAAGCAAACCAACAAATTCAGAGTTTATTGCCACACTAGCAGATAACTTAAGATTAAAAAATAAAGTTGTATTTTCATAAGATAACGTTGCGTTGTCTTTTTTAAATTTGAATTTCCATGAAAAGAAATTTTGACAAGAAAAAAGATGAAAAATGTGAGTACCTTTTTCATCTTTTTGTATTTAAAATAAGGAAAATACCCCTCAAGTGTAGTACAATTTAATTGTGACAAAAAATTCATACTAAACAAAATACGAGGAGGTATTTCTATGAATTATTTCACACTAAATACGAATGAAATGAAACGAGAAATTGTAAACTTTTCAGATTAATTCAGATTATCTGTCAAAAGATAGTTCTTTAAAGTCAGAAAAAGACTTTTTAAGAAATATGTCTATATATAGAACAATTAAGTTTACAATTATAAGTCCAGAAAAGTAGTGTACATCTTTAGAAAAAAGTGAAGAAAATCATCAAGAATAAGCAAAAAAATTATGATTTCATTTACATTTAAACAAAATCATAGATTTTATTAAGTAAATTTTTGAAAAATACAGAAACTCAATTTTTTAAATATTTGACAGTTAAGAAAAAATAGTGTAAAATCTTTAACTGTTGTGCTTAAAAAGAAAAAAGAGGTGAAAAAGATGAAAATAAAAAATGTAAAAAGTCCAAAACAACCTGGACAATGTTATATAAAAAAATTGCAAAAATATGAAAATAAAGGAAGAGAAAATTCAGTTGTAATTGCATCAAATAATCTTTATTTTATCGTCGATAAAAAATATGAGAAAAAATGCAGAAAAATTATGAAGAAATATGAAAATGCGCTAAAAGGCAAAAAAACAGGTATTCTTGTGCTTGTAGTGACTGGCACATTAGCAACTGCCGCAGTTGCTTGGCTTTTGACACACCAAAAGCCAAGTCTATATAATATATTTGATATTAAAGAAAAAACTTTAGAAAATAAAGAATTAGAACAAAATGCAGAAATGGAACACATAGCAAGTTATGAAGTTGAAAAGCGATTAAGTCAAGCGAAAAAATTAAAAAAAAGAATATTAGAAGTAGAAATTATTGATACTAATCTTTTAAATAGTTCTAAAAGTGATACTGAAATTATGTTAGAATGGCATCTACAAAAAGCAGAATACGATTCTTATATGCGAACTTATTGTGGTTATTTTCACTTTGATTATGATAAAGTAATAGTACTTGCAAGAAAGATGACTAATAACTATGAAGATTTTTCGAGTTTTTTATCTGAAGATGATTGTGATTTGACCAATAAAGAAGCTATATGTATGCAATTTGTTTGTAAATTATTTAAAAACGAATTATCTATTGATTGGGAAGAAATGGGATTTGTAAAAGAAGACATAGCTCTCACTGACGAAATTACGATGTCAAACTACGATGACTTAAACACATTTTATTTACATGGTGATTTAAAATATAGCGAATTTATGGAAAAATATAGTGATATGTTTAAGATTAAAGATAAAGCTCTTGCTCTTGCTGTTTCTTTAGAAGAAATTGGAAAAGATGGTAGTCGTCTTGCTAGGGAACAAAATAATTATGGTGGAATTCGTATTAAAGGGGAATGGTTGAGTTTTCCAACTCCCGAAGCAGGGGTTATCTATTATTGCAGTATGTTCAAAAAAACTTATGATAAGTATACAATAGAAAATGCAGATGAAATGGCCAAAATTTATGTAGGGAAAGAATCTACTGAAGAAGAAAGAATACGTTGGGCTAGCCGAGTTCAATATTTCTATAGCGAAATTCAAGCAGACTATGATTTTTACTTTCTGAATGGCTCAAGTTTAGACCCTGAGCCATATGAAGAAGAAATTCATGAAAATGTTTCTCAATTAATTAGAACAATGAGCAAGCCTGTATAAAAGAATAAAAAGAGTATCAATTTTGAATTGGTATTTTTTTATACACAAAGCTATACTTAATCAAACATCCTGATAATGAAGAGATGCATTTGTATTTTTACATATTTAATAGTATAATCTAAGCAAATGGTGATCATATGAAAAAAATATTAACAATTATACTTGATGGATTTGGCATGCGTGAAGAAACCCATGGTAATGCTATAAAAGAAGCAAATCCCATAAATTTTGATAGAATATGGAATAAATATCCTCATTCTTTATTATGGGCTTCTGAAGAACCTATAGGACTGTTAAAAGGACAATTTGGTAATAGCGAAGTAGGGCATATGACTATAGGTGCGGGAAGAAAACTAAAACAAGATATCGACCGTATTCACGATTTTTTAGATAACAAAATAGAGGAAGATGAAAAGTATCAAAATTTATTGCAAAAAGTAAAAGAAAAAAAGAGTACCATTCATATTATAGGCTTATTTAGCGATGGGCTTGTCCATGCTGATATGGAACATTTTTTGAAAATGTATGATCATTTAGTGCAAGATGGAATAAAGAAAATCTCCTTTCATATTATTACGGATGGAAGAGATACAAAAACTACCGATGCTTATAAATATTTAAATCGATTAGAAGAAAAAATAAAAGAAACAAAAATAGGGACAATTTCTACTATGTGTGGAAGATTCTATGCGATGGACCGTGATAACAAACTAGATCGTACCAAAACGTATTATGATTTAATTACAAAAGGAAAAGGAGCTCAGACAAAAAGTGTTGAAAGTTCTTTAAACACATGCTATAAGAAAAACGTAACAGACGAATTTATACCGCCCATTGTACTAAATCCAAAAGGCATTATAGAAGATGGAGATACAATCATTTGGATGAACTACCGAACTGATCGTGCTAAACAAATACTTGCACCATTTACAAATAAAGAATACAATGACTTTTCTATTGTTCATTATCAAGATGTAGAGGTTTATACATTTGTACCCATTGATAAAAAAGTGAAAACCATTTCATTTTTAGAAGAAAATCTCGTCGAAAATCCTCTAGGCATTTATTTTTCAAAATTAGGTTTAACTCAAGCTAGAATCGCTGAAACTGAAAAGTATGCACATGTTACTTATTTTTTCGATGGCTTATACAATGGAAATAGCGAAAACTGCACTAAAATATTAGTACCATCTTTAAAGGTAAAAACATATGACCAAGATCCACGGATGAGTGCAGTAGAGGTAACCAAAAAAACAATCGCTTGTATGGAGAAAGATATAGATTTCATTCTTGTGAATTTTGCTAATCCAGATATGGTTGGCCATACAGGAAATTTTGAAGCAGCTGTAAAAGCTATCATGACAGTTGATGTATGTCTAGGGAAAATTTTAGAATCAGCTGAAAACAATTTTTATAAAGTTATCGTAACAGCTGACCATGGTAACGCAGACATCATGTTTGATGATGAGAATAATCCAGTTACCACTCATACATTATCTAAAGTGCCATTCATCATACTAGATGAAAATATAAAATTAAAAAAAGAAGGGGATTTGACTAATATTGCTCCAACTATTTTAGATTATATGGATATTGCGAGACCAAAAGAAATGAAAGAGAGCGAAAGCCTATTAGTAAAATAACAAAATGAATGGGGAAAGGTTGTGAATTAAGATGTTATTGCCAAAAGATGTTTTTAAACTTTATGAAAAGTCTGAAAATAAAGAAGAGTTTCAAAGAACATGCATAGAATTAGAAGAAAATAATCTATTTTTTTCGCTTGATGATTGGGAAGAAGAAATTAATCTATATGGATATGAAAGTTTATTAAATTTAGCAAATATTTTGATTGAATCTCTTACAGATAAAAACTTTGCAGAAAATCTAAGAGAAAAAATAATATGGTTAAAAAGAGTTTTGCAAAAAAAATATAAGCTTACTTTATTAAAACTTTTGTATACTATTTCTGAAGAGAATGGATTTTCTCTTTTTCCTCCACTAGAAATTATTCAAGAGAAAAAACAAATGTTTTTAAATTGTAATTATATTTATGATAAAGACGATTGTTTAATTATCGAAACGGATTTCGCCTTACATTTAAAAAAATATTTTCAAACTTTGCCAGAAGAAGAATTGCTTAATTTAAAGTGTTCATCTTTATTTGATGAAATGAAATCAATATTTTCACATGTTTTTTGCTTTGATGAAACAATATTTGCTAATACGCTATCACAGGCAATTCGTGTCTATACTAAATTTATTTTAAAAGAGTTAAAAGATTCAATTAAAGCATTAAAACGTAAGAAAAAAGAGGAAGAAGAAAAGAAGTTTTTACTAAAAAAATATTATCCAGAATTTATAGAAGGGCAAGAAACTTTATCTTTTTGTAAGCCTATTTCTGAACGTATTTCTGAAATTATGGAAATAGAAAAAACAAAAAAGAACAATTCTAAAAGAACAAGGAAATTAACTAAGAAGGAAAGTGTGGATATAAATCAGTACTCTTTATTTCCAACTATTAAATAGGGGTTCGAAGGAAGAAAGGAAAATATATGAAAAAAATCAAAAACTATTTACTATTTTTAATTGTATTATGCATTTGTCCAATTATTGTGCAAGCTGGAACAATACGTTTTAATACGCCAGTGAAAACATCAGAAAATACTTATGAATTCACTTTAACAGTAGATAACATTAAGTTAAATGCCATTAGTGGAAATATCAGCATCACAAACGGAACCATAACAAATATTATCATGTCTTCTTCTTGGATTAACCAAACAGGAAACAGTGGAAACTTCTATTTCTATCGCAATGGCGGACAAACGGGTTCTTATACTGTAGCAACCATCCAAGTTACAATGACTGGTAATAGTGAATACAAAATAGGAAATTGGGAATATAATTTAAACAAATGCAAAATAGATAAGTATAATCACTATTTTGGAGAAGACGGAACATTAGTTTCAAAAGAAACCTATGATAAAACTTGTAGTATAAGTAAAGATGCTTCTCTAAAAACTCTTAAGCCAAGTCAAGGGACTCTTTCTCCAACCTTTAATTCGAGTTTGGAACTATATAGCATGACTGTGGGTAATAGTACTAGTTCAATAAGTTTTAGTACAACAACAAATAATAGCAAAGCAAAAGTAATTTCAGGAAATACCTGTTCTTTAAAAGTAGGACTAAACCTTTGTAAAATTACGGTACGAGCAGAAGCAGGAAATGAAAAAACCTATACTATCACCGTAACTCGTAAAAACACATCTGGAGGTACAGCATCCAATGATGCTAGCATCAAAAATTTACAAGTACATGGTGCTACTCTTACAAAAACTTTTAATAGCCAGACAACCGAGTACGATTTAAAACCAAATAAAAATGCAAATAGCATATATTTCACATTTACAATGAATAGTAACAACCAAACCTATACAAGTCAATCGTGTGGTCTTACAAGTGCCACAAAAACCTGCAAATTAACTGTTACAGCAGAAGACGGTGTAACTAAAAAGAGCTATGTATTTAATATTTTACAAGATAGTACGACAAGCACAAACAACACAACAAATAATACTACCGGTTCTACAAGTACTTCCTCAAGTACAAATAAAAATACTTCTACAAACACTAGTCAAAAAGGATCTACAACAGGAACTACCTCATCAAAAACAGACAATAGCGAAGTGGATATAGAAGAAGTTGGAATCGATAGCAATCCGAATCAGAATACAGATGGTAATGAAGATGAAAATAAGAATATCGAAGAGGAAAATCAAGATGCAACAAATAAAAATGAAGAAGAAACAGCAAATAAAATTAAACTGCCTATTGTAAATAAAGAAATAGAGAAAAATATATTTTTTATTGTGATTGCTGTTGTGGATTTATGTATAGGAATTCTAATAGGGGTTTTAATTACAAAACATTATAAAAAGACAAAGAACAAGTAGAAAAAACTTGTTTTTTTATGCAAGAATTTTTGTAATCTTTTACAAAAAAAGTTAAATGTGCTATTATGTAAATAATAGAAGAGAGGATAGAAATGAAAAAAGTAATAAAACAAATCCTCCCAACCAGCAGAAACCGTCTGGGGGGGGTACATTAAGTAAGAAAGACCAACCAGATGGATTAAAGAAATTTAAGAAGAATGAAAATCAAAAGAAAATAGTAATAGGTGCTATTATAGGATTAATTCTATTAGTTGGAGGAATAACCCTTTATAGGACATTTGCCTTATATGAAGAAAAGAAAGAGTTTAATGTCTTAAGAGGAAGAGTACCTAATTTTGGAGAATATGATATAAAATTAGCTTTTACGATTAATGGGGAAACCCGAAAAGAAGCAGCGTTCCCAACTAAAGAGGATGGATATGGAGTAGAAAGCGTTGAATGCAAAAATGGAGTAACTGCAGATTGGAACAGTTCGTTTTGGGGACTTGTAAATATAAATAGTAATTCTAATTTAAGGATAGAATGTACAATAAATTTTAAGGATACAGTTATTTTATATGATAACGTAAATGTAGGAGATTATATCTCTTATACACCAACTCGTACAAGCTATACTATTCTTGCAGCACAAACAGGATGTACAAATACAAGCACATGTACTGCTGCTGATTCCTTTGGTAATCAAACAATTCATCCAAGTGAATTAAATATATGGCGTGTGATAAGAAAAAATACTAATGGAACAATAGAAATTGTTTCAGAGTATTTAAGTAGTACAGTAGTATATTTTTATGGAGGAATTGGGTATACAAATTTTGTGGGGGGATTAAATACAATTGCATCTTCCTATGAAACAGAAGGAATAACAAGCGGATCAAGACATATGGGATATTCAAGCCAAATAGAATACTGTACATCTTTAACTAATTGTCTAGATGACACAGCATATGTTTATGACACAGATCTAGTAACTTCTGCTATAGGATTCTTGGAAGCTATGCCCATAAATATGACAACAAAGGCTTCCTACTGGGTAGCTTCTCGTTATATATATTCTGGAGATAGTAATTATCGTGGAGGGCGATTTATAGGAAATGATGGTGAAATAATTAAAGCTTTTTATGATTTAGTAATAATCGGAAATAATGATTTTGCTGGAAACCAAAGAGTACGACCTATCGTTACTTTAAAATCGGGAATCAATGGCGTAAAGGGAACATATAATGATAGAAATTTGTGGATAGTTAATTAGTTTTTATATCGACAAATACAATCTAAAAATTTATAGAAAAAACGAGATAGTAATAAAAAAGGAGATAAAAAATGCATAGTGCTCTAAATTCAGTTTTATATCGAATAGGGATTTTATGATTTAAACTATAAATATTTTTTCTATTATATTTTATAGAAATAACTTTTATAGAGTAGTTTGAATTTATATTTGTTTTACATAATGTGTTTTTTTAACTTCACAAAAATATATTTATTTAGAAAAAATTTATCTTATTCTTGTCATACAAAAAAATTTATTTTATAATGTGGACAATAGAAGAGAGGATAGAAATGAAAAAAGTAAGTAAAATCCTCCCAACCAGCAGAAACCGTCTGGGGGGGGGGGATATTAAGTAAGAAAGACCAACCAGATGGATTAAAGAAATTTAATAAGAATGGAAAACAAAAGAAAATTATAATTGTTGGAATAGTAGGATTGATTTTATTAGTGGGTGAAATAACTCTATATAGAACATTTTCCTTGTATGAAGAAAAGAAAGAATTTAACGTACTACGTGGAAGAGTACCTAATTTTTCAGGTTCAAATTCAAATTCTGACATTCACTTAGCGTTTACAATTGATGAAGATACAAATACTGGAATGCTTTTTCCTAATAAAGGTGAGGGTTTGGTTGCAAATAGCGTAACTTGTATGAATGATGTACAGGCTGAATGGGACAACAAAGCTTGGGGTCTAGTAAATATTAAAAATGATGGTAGCCAAAAAATAGATTGCACAATCCATTTCAGCAGTGAAATTCCGTTGTCGGAAACTGTGGAAGTTGGAGACTATATTTCTTATACACCAAGTATAACAAGTTATAATGTTCTTAAAACAACAACTGGTTACTCATCTAATCAAATCATAAATCCAAGCGAATTAAATTTATGGCGAGTTATTACTGTAAAAGATGATGGCACTATAGAAATGATTTCGGAATATGCGTCAAGTGTTGAAATTTATTTTACAGGTCAAACAGGATACAAAAACTTTATAGGGGTATTAAACACAATTGCAAAGCAATACGAAAATGGAGAATACACAGAAGAATCAAGATATACAGGCTATAATGGGCAAACCCAATATTTAACAACTTTATGTGCAAGTTCCAGTTGCGTAGAATCAGCAGGAGGTGGAGATAATTCTACAGAGACAGAAATGAATCTAATAACAAGAGCTATAGGAAACTTAAAAGCAAATATAGTAGGAACAACAACTGAATCAAGTTATTGGGTTGCAAGTAGATTTTACCAAATTTATGATAGCAGGAAGTATGGATATGGTAGGTTTGTGAATTTAGAAACATATCCGAGTTATGAAATATTGTATATGGAGAGTGTCGAGAATAATCGAGGTCACCATGTTCGACCAATAGTTATATTAAAATCTGGTTTAAAAGCGACAGGTGCAGGAACAAGTACTAATCCTTGGAAACTTAGTTAGAAAATATTTAAAATTATAGAAATTAGATTTAGGTTTTAAAAAGTAAAAAGATTGAGATTAAACTCAGTTTTTTATTTGCCTTTCAATGATAATAACAGAATGATGAAAATCAAGATATTAATTGCCTTAAAATAGGCAAAATTTCTACTTGCATTTCATATAATATAGTGTTAAAATGAAATCTGTATGACAGCTTGGATGTACGAGGTTGCTGATACGCTAGGTTGAGTTGTTAAAACGATATCTGCAATTCAGGGAATTTGTACGGAGCTAGTCTATACTAGATATAGGCGAAAGGAGACACAAAAAAATATGTCAAAAAGTAAAGTACGTATAAACTTGCGAGCTTATGATAATAAAATATTAGACTTAGCAGCAGGAAAAATCGTAGAAACAGTAAAAAGACTAGGAGGAAAAGTAAGTGGACCAATCCCTCTTCCTACTGAAATTGAACGTATTACAGTATTAAGAGCAGTTCACAAATACAAAGATTCTAGAGAACAATTTGAAAGTCGTACTCATAAAAGACTAATTGATATCTTAGAACCTAGTAAAGAAGTTATCGATGCTTTAACACATTTAGATATACCAAGTGGTGTAGACATTGATATTAAATTATAATGAGAAGGAAGGAAAAGTAATATGAAAGGAATCTTAGGACGCAAAGTCGGAATGACACAAGTCTTCACTAAAGATGGAAAACTTATTCCTGTTACTGTTGTTGAAGTTACTCCAAACGTAGTAATGCAAGTAAAAACAGTAGAAAGTGATGGCTATAATGCAATCCAACTTGGCGTAGTAGACAAAAAAGAAAAAAATGCTTCTAAACAAGCAATCGGACATGCTAAAAAAGCAAACACTACTCCTAAGCGCTTCTTAAAAGAATTAAGAAATGTAGAGGGAGAATATACGATTGGTCAAACTTTAAATGCGAGTGTATTTGAAAGTGGAGAAATCGTAGATGTAACTGGTACATCAAAAGGTAAAGGTTTCCAAGGTGTAATTAAAAGACACAATCAAAATCGTGGACCTATGGGTCATGGATCTCACTATCATAGAGGACCAGGTTCTATGGGTACTATGTTACCAAAAAGAGTATTAAAAGGCAAAAAATTGCCAGGTCATATGGGACATGAGACCATTACAATCCAAAATTTGCAAATTGTAGAAGTAAATGCGGAAGAAAATTATATTTTAGTAAGTGGAAATATTCCAGGACCTAAAAATTCATTAGTTTTAATTAAATCTGCTATCAAAAATAACAGAAAGAAAACAGATTTAGAAATCATTACTTATGTAGAGGAAACTGTTGTAGATGCAGTAGAAGAAACAACTGAAACTGTAGAAGCACCTCAAGAAGAAACTGTAGAAAATACAGAAAACGTAGAGCAAACATCAACAGAAGAAACTACAGAGGAAGTTAAATCTGAAGAAAAAGAAGAAACTACTGAAGAAAAATCAGTAGAAGAAAACTAGGACACTTATTGGAGGGATAAAGAATGGCAAAAGTTGAACTTAAAAACCTAAAAGGTGAAAAACTTAAAGATATCACCATAAGTGATTCTATATGGAAAATTGAAACTAATGATGATTGTTTAAAGAAAATGGTTCGTTTACAACTTGATGCAAATCGTCAAGGAACTGCAAAAACAAAAACTAGAAGTGAAGTTTCTGGTGGTGGAAGAAAACCATGGAAACAAAAAGGAACAGGCCGTGCAAGAGCAGGTTCAAACCGTTCACCTGTATGGCGTGGTGGAGGTGTAGCACTAGGAGTTGTACCACGTGACTATACATTCAAAATCAATAAAAAAGAAAGAACACTTGCTCTTAAAAGTGCTCTAACTTATAAATACAATGGTAAAGAACTAATCGTTATTGATGATATCAAATTCGACACACTAAAAACAAAAGAAGTAAAAGCTTTACTAGAGACATTAAATTTAGCAGGAAAGGTATTATTTGTAACTAAAGAAGACAACCCAAATCTTTATATGTCTACAAGAAATTTAGGTTACACATATGCAATCCTTGCTGATGAGATTAATTGCTTAGACTTAGTAAATGCAGACTACCTTGTTTGCGATGAAGCAGCAATTAATTACATTGAGGAGGTACTAAAAAATGACTAACCCCGATATTATTATTGCTCCTGTTGTAACTGAAAAAAGTGCTATGAATGCTCAGGCAGGTATTTATACATTTAAAGTTGATAAAAGAGCAACAAAAACACAAATCAAAAAAACTATTGAAAATGAATTTGGTGTACATGTAGAAAAAATCAATACACTACTTACAAAACCAAAAGACAGAAGAGTAGGAAAATACACAGGAAAAACTAAAGTTTATAAGAAAGCAATCGTTACGTTAAGAAACGGCGAAACGATTGAGATGTAAGGGAGGGATTTATAATGGCAATAAAAAAATACAAACCAACGACGAATGGTCGTAGAGGAATGTCTACACTTGCAAACGAAGAACTAACAACAAATAAACCTCTAAAATCTCTAACTACAAAAAAATCAAAAACAGGTGGTAGAAATAACCAAGGAAAATTAACAGTTCGTCACATCGGTGGTGGAGCTAAACAAAGATACCGTGTTATTGATTTCAAAAGAAATAAAACAGGTGTTCCTGGACGTGTAGCAACGATTGAATATGATCCTAATCGTAGCGCAAATATTGCACTTATCCACTATAAAGATGGAGAAAAAAGATATATCATCGCTCCAAAAGATTTAGCAGTTGGAACTATTATAGAAAGTGGAGCAAATGCCGATATCAAAGTCGGAAATGCACTTCCACTTGAAAGCATTCCTGTTGGTACAGTTATTCACTGTATAGAATTAAAACCAGGAAAAGGTGCAGAATTATGTCGTAGTGCAGGAGCTTCTGCCCAAATCCTTGGTCGTGAAGGAAAATATGTTTTAGTAAGACTTCAATCAGGTGAAACAAGAAAAATTCTAGGAACTTGTGTAGCTACAATTGGTGTAGTAGGAAACGAAGACTATGAACTTGTAAACATTGGAAAAGCAGGGCGTACTAGACATATGGGTATAAAACCTACAAACCGTGGTTCTGTTATGAACCCTAATGACCACCCTCATGGTGGTGGAGAAGGACGTGCTCCTATTGGACGTAAAACACCAGTTACTCCTTGGGGTAAACCTGCTCTTGGATATAAAACAAGAAAAAATAAGAAAGCTTCTAACAAACTTATTGTTAGTAGAAAGAAAAAGTAGGAGGTTGTTATGGCAAGAAGTTTAAAAAAAGGACCTTATGTTTTTGACAGATTATTAAAAAAAGTTCAAGAACTAAATAAGGCAAATAAAAAAGAAGTAATTAAAACATATTCTCGTCGTTCAACAATATTTCCTGATTTTGTAGGACATACATTTGCTGTACATAATGGAAAAGAATTTATTCCTGTTTATGTAACAGAAGAAATGGTTGGACACAAATTAGGAGAGTTCGCTCAAACTCGTAAATTTGGCGGACACGCAGGACAAAAGTAGGAGGCTCTGGAAATGGAAAGTTATGCAATACATAAAAGTGCAATGATTGCACCAAGAAAAGCAAGAATGACTCTTGACCTTATTCGAGGAAAAGATGTAGCTACTGCTGAAGGTATTTTAGAAACTACAAATACAAAAGCAAGTCGTTTGATTAAGAAAGTTTTAAAAAGTGCTATCGCGAATGCTGTAAATAATGAAGGAGCAAATGAAACCGACTTATTCATAAGCGAATGCTACATCAATCCAGGACCTGTATATAAAAGAATAAAATTTGCGAGTCGTGGGAATGTCGATAGAAGAGACAAAAGAACAAGTCATATTACAGTTAAAGTAAGTGACGGTAAGGAGGCAAAATAGATGGGACAAAAAGTAAATCCAATCGGATATAGACTTGGAGTTAATAAAACTTGGGAATCAAATTGGTATGCAAAAAAACGTGATTTTGGTGATACCTTAAATAAAGATATCAAAATCCGTGAATACATCGCTAAAAATTTAAAAGATGCAGCCGTTGCCTCAGTTGTTATTGAAAGAAAAAAAGATAAATGTGAAGTAACCATCAATACTGCAAAACCTGGTGTTATTATTGGTCGTGGTGGAGAAGATATTGAAAAATTAAGAAAAGCTTTATCAAAATATGTTGGAGAAGAAGTATACATTTCAATTGTTGAAGTAAAAAATCCAGATTTAGTTGCAAAACTAGTTGCAGATAATATTGCTTCTCAAATTGCCAATCGTGCTCCATTTAGAAGTGCACAAAAAAGAGCTTTAAGAAATACAATGAAAGCAGGAGCAAAAGGAATTAAAACTTCTGTATCAGGAAGACTTGCTGGTGCTGAAATGGCAAGAACAGAAGGATATACAGAAGGAACTGTACCGCTTCATACACTAAGAGCCGATATTGACTATGCACATAGTGAAGCAGATACAACTTATGGAAAAATAGGTGTAAAAGTTTGGATCTACAAAGGTGAAATTCTTCCTAGCAAATCTGTAAAAAAGGAGAGTGGCGACAATGTTGATGCCAAAAAGAACTAAGTTTAGAAAAACCCATAGATGGACATACGATGGACATGCGAAAGGAAACACAGAACTTCATTTTGGAGAATATGGTTTAATGGCGAAAGAAGGAAATTGGATTTCTGCTCGTCAAATTGAAGCAGCTCGTATTGCCATGACACGTTACATGAAACGTGGTGGAAAAGTTTACATTAACATTTTCCCACATATGCCTCGTACTAAAAAACCTTTAGAAACTCGTCAAGGTAAAGGTAAAGGTAACGTAGATGAATGGGTAGCAGTAGTAAAAGAAGGAAAAATTATGTTTGAAATCAGCGGAGTTTCAGAAGAAATTGCTCGTGAAGCACTTCGTCTTGCATCTCATAAACTTGCTGTAAAAACAAAATTTGTTATGAAAGAGGGTGCTTCAAGTGAAAGTTAGTGAAATAAGAAAACTTAAGGATGAAGAAATTTTAGCAAAAATTAAAGAATCTAAAAAAGAATTATTAAATTTACGTATCAAAAATGCAACAGGATCACTTGATAAACCATCTAAATTAAAAGAAATGAAAAAAGACGTGGCTAGAATGCTAACCATCTTAAAAGAAAGAGAAAATGAAGTTAGCACAGGAGGTAATGAATAATGGAAAAAAGACAAGAATTTGTTGGGAAAGTCGTAAGTGCTAAAAACAATAAAACAATTACTGTGCTAGTAGAAACTTACAAAAGTCATCCATTATATGGAAAAAGAGTTAAATCAAGTAAAAAATATACAGCCCATGACGAAGAAAATAAAGCAAAAGTAGGAGATACAGTCAGAATTAGAAGTACAAGACCTTTATCTAAAACTAAAAGATATGAACTTGTTGAAATTCTAATTGAAGCTGTAATTCTATAGGAGGTATACTATGGTACAACAAGAATCAAGATTAAAAGTTGCAGACAATACTGGTGCAAGAGAATTACTTGTAATTCGTGTACTAGGTGGATCAACAAGAAAATTTGGAAACATTGGAGATATAGTTGTAGGAACTGTTAAAAAAGCAATTCCAAATTCAAACTTGAAAAAAGGGAAAGTCGTAAAAGCAGTTATCGTAAGAAGCGTTCAAGGCGTTAAAAGAAAAGATGGTTCATTTATCAAATTTGATGATAACGCATGTGTTATTATTAAAGACGATAAATCACCAGTAGGTACAAGAGTATTAGGACCTGTTGCTAGAGAATTAAGAGAAAAAGATTTTGCAAAAATTGTATCTCTAGCACCTGAGGTTTTATAGGAGGTTTGCGATGAAAATAAAAGTTGGCGACAATGTTAAAATAATAGCAGGAAAAGATAAAGGAAAAACTGGAACTGTTATCAAAACATTAAAAAAAGAAAGTCGTGTTGTTGTAGAAGGTATTAACATCGTAAAAAAACATCAAAAACCAAACAACAATAATGATAAAGGTGGCATTATTGAAATTGCTGCACCAATACATGTATCTAATGTAAAAAAAATAGACGATAAAGAACCAAAGAAAACTGCTAAAAAAGAAGAAAAAACAAAAAAAGAAGGAAAGAAAGAGGAATAGGTGAATATATATGAGTACTTTAAAAGAATTATATAATAAAGAAATCGTTCCTTCTCTAATGAAAGAATACAACTATAAATCAATCATGCAAGTTCCAAAATTAGAAAAAATTGTCATCAACATGGGCGTTGGTGAAGGATCTCATGATGAAAAATTTATCGATGCTGCTGTAGAAGACCTAAAAACAATTACAGGACAAAAACCAGTTGTAACAAAAGCACGTAAATCTATTGCAGGTTTTAAATTAAGAGAAGGTCAAACCATTGGGGCTAAAGTAACACTTCGTAATGAAAATATGTACGACTTCATGGAAAAACTTATTAAAGTTGCCCTTCCTCGTGTAAGAGATTTCCGTGGAACAAGCAACCATGCATTTGATGGACGTGGAAATTATACACTAGGAATTAAAGAACAATTAATATTTCCTGAAATTGAATACGATAACGTTTTAAAGATTAGAGGAATGGATATTGTATTCGTAACAACAGCAAACACAAATAAGGAAGCCGAAAGTTTACTAAAAGCATTCGGAATGCCTTTTAGAAATTAAGGAGGAAGAATATGGCAAAAACAAGTTTAAAAGTAAAACAACAAAGAGCACCAAAATTTAAAGTGCGTGCCTATACACGTTGTGAAAGATGTGGACGTCCTCATGGTGTACTCCGTAAATATAAATTATGTCGTATCTGTTTTAGAGAATTAGCAAACAAAGGTCAAATACCTGGCGTAAAGAAATCAAGTTGGTAGGAAAGGAGGAATTTTGAATGGTACAAGATAAAATAGCAGATATGCTTACAAGAATTCGTAATGCAAATCAAATGAAATACGATACAGTTGAAGTTATTGGAACTAAGATGACTGTAGGAATCGCTGAGATTCTAAAAAATGAAGGTTATATTTCTGAATATTCTTTAGAAAAGAATATTACGGGAGACAAACTTACATTAAATTTAAAATATGGTGAAAAACGCGAAAGAGTTATTACTGGTCTTAAAAGAATTAGTAAATCTGGACTTCGTGTATATGCTAAAGCCGATGAAATTCCTCGTGTATTAAATGGACTTGGAATTGCAATCATCTCGACAAGTAAAGGACTAATGACAGACAAAGAAGCAAGAAAAGAAAGACTAGGAGGCGAAGTACTTGCCTA
>CASDHD010000004.1 GCA_949280095.1 uncultured Bacilli bacterium | reverse complement strand
CCTGCTATAACTCCTAGGACTAGTAATATTCCTACTATTGCTATTGTTTTCTTTTTCTTTGATTCCATTTTGTCCACCTTCTATTATTTATTCAATTATAAAAGAATTCTTATAAAATGACAACATCAAAAAATAACGATTAAATGAAAAAGCAACCATTAAAGAACTAAGACCTTTTGATTGCTTTTATAAATTATACATTTAAATCATCTATTCACTTGGAACTGTTAGTAAATAATATGTTTCATATTTCTTCTTACTTTTTGTATCTAATTCACCGTTATAAGCATACAATTTATTTTTACTTACTTTTAAATGTTCAAACTTATAAGCAATAATACTTCGATGATTTTTAGCATTTCTATCTCTTGTCCCATCATAAGATACCATATACTTACCACTACTTAAATACTCTAAATCAGTGATTAAAACGTCGCCATCAGCATTCGTTGTTACAATTCGTAATGTACTTGGAATCTTATTTTTAACATTTTCCATAAAATCTTCATAAGCCTCTTGATTATAAACTTTATCACCATCAATTACATAATTACCATCTTTTTTAGCATCATTTAAAGAAAAATCATCTGCAAGTAATTCTAGCTTTTTAAACTTTGTATCGATATCGCAAGAATTTCCAGAACCATAAGTAAAATAAACTTGATTCAAGAAAGTTCCATCTATAATTCCATAATCTGTGATTGTATAATTTTCTTTAGCATTATAATAATATTGTTTGCCATCACACTGTAAAACTTCATAACTACTAATAATTTTATCTAAATCTTTTTGTAAAGACCATACACTTCTTGGGGTACTAAAAGTAGCACTATAATTACAACATTCTTCTTTGATTTTTACAAACTTAGGTACATCTAAAAGTTTATTTGAATCTACTGACAAATAAGTTGTAGTGCCATATGGAATCATAAGACATGCAGCAATGATTCCGACTAAAAAGATAAGAATAATAAAACTTCTTAATGGCTTTCTTTTCTTTTTTTCTTTCTTTTCTGTTAATGAAAATTCTTCTTGTTTGTTTTCTTTTAAAAGTTGCTTTTTCTTTAATATAGGTTCTTTTTTTCGATTTTGCTTTTTTTCTTTTAAAAACGAGCCTATAGCCTTTATTCCTACATTTATACTTCTAAATAAATTTTTGGAAGCACTTTTTAGTTTTTCAAAAGAAAAACTACTCGCTTTTTTTAAATTAGAACCTAGTTTTTTTGTACCTAGACTTGCTTTTTTGCCAAAAGCAGAACAAACTTGTTGTCCTTTCTTAACAAATGCTTTTCCATTTTTCTTTAAAAGATCAAATATATTTTCATATTTTCTTTTTTGAGAAATTTCTTTACCTTTTATTTTCCCTTTAGATGTAATCGTTTTTACAGGTTCTGGTTTTACTTTTGAAGAAGAATTCTTTTGCTTTACATTTGAATTTGTTTTTGCTTTTGTCGTCGTTTTTGTACTCTTTGTTTTAAGAGATGGATTAGTCTCTTTCTTCTTTGTTGATGCTGATGCTGTTTTTGTTTTTATTGAAGATGAAGTAGAAATATTCTTTTTTTCTTTTGCTTTAGAATCCGCTTTTACAGATGTACTCTTTTTCTCGTTTACAGGTGTATTACTTTTTTTAGTAGTAGATTTTGACTTGGTCGTTGTTGACTTTTTTGGTGCTTCTTTTTTCTCTGCCACAGAAGTATTTGTTTTCTTTTCAACAGTTGTTTTTTTTGTTGTCTTAGAAGCTTCAGATGCCTTTTTAGTACTCGCGCTTTTTTTTACTGTAGATGTTGTAGTCTTACTCGTAGAAGCTGGTTTTTTAGGTTGGGCTTTTTTTACAGAATCCTCCTTACTTTGTTTTGTAGTTACATTTGTCGCTTTTTTTGCTTTCGTCTTTGTTTCGGCCATTTTCTTCACCCATCTTTTTTCAATAGTTATTATAAAAAAAAGACAGTTATTTTGCAATCATTTTATCAAATCTTGCTAAAATTCTCGTCTTTCCTAATAATTTCATAATGCTATACAAATCAGGTGTCGTAGTAAGTGTTGTAAGAGCAATACGAATAATATTCGTAACATCAACAACACTACCCTTATATTGACTTGGATCCGATTTATAAGCTTTCATATCTGTTGCATAATTTAATTCTGTACACAATTCTTTTATTTTATTAAACCATTCTTCCATCGTATCATTTTCGTTATAAATCACTTTATATTGCGTTAATATTGTTTTAACATCTTCTCCATCATAAGCAGAAAAATCTGCTTTAGCTACATCAAAGTATTCGTCATACATATACCAAGTCTTCTCTTTAATTTCACTATAATATGTATAGTCTTTTCTAGGTTTCTTTTGTTCTCTTTCTATATTATATATTTTCATAGAATAATCTTTGTACTTTTCTAAGATTTTAGAAAAGTCTTCATCATAAACTTTACTCCAAGCAAGAACACCATCATAAACTTCTTCTTTTGTTAAATGACTTATATAATTTTTAGAAATATTATCAAGTTTATCTAAATCAAATAAAGCACCACTACTACTCATTTTCTTTGGAGAAAACTCAAATTCTGTGAAATGAGCATCAGGATGTCCTTCTCTCCATGCTTCGTAATTGGAATTTGCAATCGTCATAATAGCTTCAATAACAGCCATAGTAGGATAACCTTTTTCTTCATAATACGTCATTTTTGCTTCCGGATCTAAGCGTTTTGATATTTTTCTAATTGTTTCGCCTTCTTTTTTCAAAATTAATGGAATATGAATATATTTTGGCATTTTAAACCCAAAAGTTTTAAATAATTCGTAATGAACTGGAATAGAACTGATCCACTCTTGTCCACGTACAACATGAGTTGTATGCATCAAATGGTCATCGACTAAATGAGCAAAATGATAAGTTGGAAGCCCATCTTTGCTTTTCATAATTGGAATATCAATATCATTTTCTGGGAATTCCATTTCACCATTTGCTAAATCATTAAATTTAAACTTACGATTGAAGTCTCCATTACTTTTTAAACGAATAGTATAAGATTCACCATTTTTAATTTTTTCTATCGCCTCTTCTACTGGTAAATCGCGATACTTAGCGTATCTACCATAAATTCCAATTCTTCTTTTATCCCTTGCTTGACCTTCACGAATAACATCCATTTCTTCTTGCGTTAAAAAACATGGATAAGCTTTTCCTTCTATGATTAAATGCTTAATAAAAGCATGATAAATCTCTTTTCTTGCGGATTGAATATATGGTCCATAGTTTCCTTTGACTTCGTCTGTATCACGATATTCGTATTCATCAGGGTTTAAGCCATAAGTATTTAAAACGGAACGGATGTATTCTACAGCTCCTTCTACCGTACGAGATGTATCTGTATCTTCATTTCTTAAATAAAATATTCCATCACTTTGACGTGCTAATACATAATCAATTAAACAAGGCATAAAATGACCAATGTGCATAAAACCCGTTGGACTTGGAGCAAAACGAGTAACGCGCGCATTCTCTCCTAGATTTCTTTCTGGATACATTGCCTCATAATCTGCAATTGTTTTTGTAATATTCGGAAATATTAAATCTGCTAATTCTTGTCTATTCATCTTTATTCACCACTTTCACAAATTCTGTTCTTTTTATTTTGATATCTTTAATAGGTTTATCTCTGCTATCCGTTACAACACTCCCGATTGAATCAACTACATCCATTCCAGCAATGACACGCCCGAAAGCTGCATACTGACCATCTAGACTACTATTATCCTCAAGCATAATAAAGAACTGACTACTAGCACTATCCATACTGATATTACTGCGTGCCATAGAAAGAACTCCTCGTTCATGTTTCAAATTGTTTTCAACTCCATTTGCATTAAACTCACCTTTAATCGTACTAGCATTTCTTCCTAAACTTGTACCGTCTCCAGCTTGAATAACAAAGTCTTTTACTACACGATGAAAGATAATATCGTTATAGAAATCACTTTCTACTAACTTTTTAAAATTCTTAACTGAAATTGGTGCTACATCTGGATACAATTCTAAAAAAATCTTGCGTTCATCATCAAGTTCAATCATAACATTATTTGTTTTCTTATTTGTTTCTTGATAAGTCATATTTTCATATTGCATTTCTTCACTTAAAACTTCTTTTTCACTACATCCCGTTAAACAAAACATACAAAGTACAGCAAAAACAATTTTTAATTTTTTCATATTCTTCACTCTCTTCTTTTTATTTTTAATTATTCTTATCATTTAAAACTTTTTCTACTTCACTAATTAATTGCTCTTTGTTTGGAATATAGTACGTATATGTTGATGCAAACACATTATTAGAAAGTCCTCCTAAAGCATACTCCATATCAACTGTCTTTTTGCTTTTACAAAGTATAATTCCTATTGGCTTGCTATCATTTTCATCATTAATTTCTTTATCATAATAATTCAAATACATATTCATTTGTCCAGCATATTCTGGTTTCATTTGACCTATCTTTAAATCAATCAAAACATAACATCTTAAAATCTTATTATAGAAAACCATATCTACATAATAATGAATATTTCCTAAGGTAATCCTTTGTTGTGTTCCAACAAACATAAACCCTTTTCCTAATTCCAGTAAAAAATCTTCTATATGTTTCACTAACTTGCCTTCTAAATCTTTTTCTAATATAGGCTTATTTTCTTTTATTCCCAAAAACTCAAATACATAAGGTTCTTTTAAAATATCCTCTGGTTTATTTAATGTTTGTCCTTCCTTTGAAAGTTTGTAAACAATTTCTTTATTTTGTTTTCCGTCTGATAAAAGTAACCTTTCAAATAAAGAGGTTTCAATTTGTCTTTTTAACTCTCTAACACTCCAATTCGCATTAATGCATTCTTTCTCATAAAAATTTCGTTCGTCTTCCTCTTCAATGCTTAATAATTCGCAATAATGCGACCAACTCAATTTAACAGACAGTGTCTGTTGTTTTGGATAAGTAATATAAAATCTACGCATGTATTGAAGATTAGAAACAGAAAATCCCGAACCTAAAGTTTTTTTTAATTCCTTAGAAAGTTCTTGCATCACTTGTTTTCCGTATTCTGCTTTTATATTTCCATTTTGTTCATTTTCTACAATTATTTTGCCAACATTCCAATAAGCATTCACCATTGTATTATTTACAGCATAAGTAACTTTTTCTCTACTACTCATGATTATATTTTTTATATCTTCAATCATTTTCGTATTTGCTTTTTCTATCATATAGGTTCCTTTCTCTTTTAACCAATTAAATTCCACACAAGTTTCTAATTTTATTCTAGTAACCAATCTATTAAATTGACAACTTTTATTCCATTATAATCTTTATTTATTGTTTTATCCATAGTGAATATACTCTTTCTTTTCAAAATTTTGCAAGTTCATTTGCAAAACTTTCGCTTTTTTGCTTTTTTGCAAATGAAAATTATTTTCTTTTTAAGGAATTTAAATATTCTTTATCCTCTTTTGAAACTCGATAACTGTCTCTTATTTTACTAATCGTTTTATTAAAAGTAAATGTATTAACTTTACTTTTTAACAAATAGTTTAAAGTAATAGCACGATATTTCGTAAAACACTCACATAAAAGCCACGCAATTCCCATATTGACATAATACTTATCCACATCAATTTTATCAAGCAATGAAAAGATTTTCTCTAAATACTTGTCCTCTACATAAAAACTTAAAAAAACAATTAATCCTACTCTTACTTTAAATTCCTCAGGACTTTTTAAATACTTAGAAAAGTAAGAAAACCAAAATTCTTTATCAAGATTCACAATTTTCAAACTATTACAAAATCCATCATTAATCGCCCAGTTGTCAATTAAAGAAACATAACTGTTTAAGTATTTTAATAAGACTTCTTTTTCTTTGATATGTCCCAAAACAAACCCTTGTATCATCACTTCTTCATAGTAGTTACTTTTACAACACTCTAAAAAAGATTCAATATCCCCTTTGGCTATATGGGTTGCAATTTTACGTTGTATTGGAACACGGATGCCTAAAATTTCATACTTTGTTGTGGTTAACCTACTATGAAATTCTTTGTATTTCGTATCCTTTAGGCTTTTTAAATGTTCTACATATTCTTGGTAATTTTTTTCATTCCATTTTTCTTTAATTAACTCATTCATACTTTAAGTATAACAAAAAAATAAAAAATTCGCGACAGTTCGAGAATTTTTTACTTAAATGGTGTAAAAATTAATTTTAAATCTTCTTCCTCTACAAATTGTCCATTATAGAGAATATCACTAGAATTTCTTACTGTATAGTATCCTTTTTCAGCGAAACCTATACTTGTAAACTCTTCATAATCTTTCATATTATCTACTACGATTACATCCTCATCTTTTACTAAAGTAATAGAAGAAATACAACCCATTTTACCATTCTCTAATTGGATATAATCTCCAATACTGGCTTCATTATAGTATTCTTCTTGTTCCCTAGGAGAAACATTTAATTTTTGCTTTAATTGTTTTAATTTGAAATAATATTCTAAATCTTTTAAAACTTGATTATAATCCGCATATAAAGGAAGATAAATACCATTCATAGCATCATACCATTCTGTTTCCTCTGTACCTCTTTCATAGCGAATTTCCCCTCTATTATCTGCACCAGGTCCCGGACCAATATCTTCTATAAAATGTAAGTAAGATACATTTTTTAAATCGTAAAATGCTTGAATAGAAGTGCAATCTAAAAGTTCTAAGCTTATTCTTGCATTATCTGGAAAAGAAAAATGGGTATTTTTTGTAATATTACCATAATCAAAACCACAATTTAAATCTTTATTAGTAGAATTTATTTTAATTGTACCTAGTTCACCATAAGAATAATCTTCATGATTACTATATACATCTACATACAAACCATTTATGTTTTCGTTTAAGTTCATCTCTAAATTCAAAGGGTTTCCAATTCCATCTACTTCCATATAAAGACTTCTAACATTTAACCCACCTAATAAATCGAAATCTTCTTTAATTAGTGCATTGTCACCAGCATTGTTCCATTCACAAACTGTAAAATTTTCTATCGCAATATTGTTTTTTGCTAAACATTTCAATAAGGTACTCAGTTCTCTATTTACATTTCTATCTTCTTCCCAGTAAATATAAGGATTATAAGATTTTTCGACATCTTTTGAAATGCTATTTGAAAAACTTTTAATATTTTTAATTGTAGAATTAGTAAATTGATAAGACTTTATTTGGTTATTAAAATTAGAGAAATCAAAAGTAGCCTGATTAGAACTTGTAATACTGATAGCACCTATATTTTTAGCATTTATTTTTTTACTATCAAATATTCCTTCATAATTTTCAAAACCAATTCTTCCTACATTTTCAAAATTAATCTTAGAAATATCGATTTGGTCCTTCATTCCATTAAAATAAATCGATTCAATTTCCAATTCTTTTAGGATTAAATTAATTTTATCATAAGTATCTTGAGAAATTTCTTTTGAATTATCTACTTTTTCGTTTTTAGTAATCTCTATATAATTACCAAATTTGCTAAGACGATAAAAAATTTTGATATTTTCTAATTCTATGTGACCATATTCATTTTTACGCAACGAATCTATGAAATATTTTTCTCCATTTTTTCCATATTTTTCTTCTAAGCAAAATATGTCATTTGAAGAGAGTTTTACCTCTAAGTTATCATTGAGGTCAAAAAATTCTAGTGTATCAATATCCTTATAAGAAATTTGAAAAATAGCATAATAGTCAAAGCCTTCCATATAAACCGTATCTATTTCCATTGTTTCAATAATTTCATTCATTTTGTCATAAATATTTTGAGAAGTTTCATTCTGTTTTAAAATATTTTCTTCTTTGTAAGCTCTTAACATGCGAAAATAAGGAGAGTATTCTATTCTCGCATTTTCTAAATTTATAGTTT
This sequence comes from uncultured Bacilli bacterium, assembly GCA_949280095.1. Lineage (GTDB taxonomy): Bacteria > Bacillota_I > Bacilli_A > RF39 > UBA660 > MGBC108787. The sequence continues at coordinate 19,618 of CASDHD010000004.1, read as the reverse complement.
CAAAAAGAGGATGGTATAAATTAGTACGCATTTCTTCTTCATACGTAGTTTCTTCTTTTACAATTTTATCCTCACTATTTTTTTTGACAACTTGTTAAAAATAATATCGCTGACAAAGAAAGGAACCCTATTTTCATTATTTTCTTTAAATCTCTTACTTTTTTAATTTGCATTTTACCTTCCTCCATAACTATTTGAAGCCTCATTTAAAGACGCTTGTTCTATTATACTCTCAAACTTTTTCAAGTCAAGATTTTTTATGTTAGTGGTAGGTATTGATAAACTCGTTAAACTGTTTATAAGTACTGGCAAATATCGCACCATAAAGTCAAGTTCTTTTGCAACAATTTGAATAAAATTTGGTAAATTAAACATGTAGGATTCGCTTAATAAAATATAATATTCTTCTTCTGTCATTTTTGCTCTATAAAGGCGTTTTTTTCGAGTAGTAATTGCTTCACTCATCGGAAACAATTGTGCACAAGTATAGTAAGTTGATAAAGCTTCATTCGTTTTTTCTTTTCTTTCTTGATACAAATCATAAATTCGATAAAATTTCATGCATAAATCGTTTTCGTCTTTTATTCTTTTTAATTCTTCAATACGAACACTATATTGCAAGTTATAATATTCAAATTTACTTTGTTCATCTAAATCTTCACTATATTGTATATTTAACAAATCACAAAAAGTTTTAAAAACAACACTAGAATTAAATCCAATATATTGATAACCATCTAAATAAACTAAATCCAAAGCTAAATTTGGTTCAAACTTGATATGTGGACAAAAAGTATTCTTAACATATTTTTTATAGCGATAAAGATTACCTTCGAAAATAGATTCAATTTTCTTTTCATCGTTTGCAAGCGCATTTACATTACTTAATGAAATTCTTACCATAATAATTCACTCCCTTTTTGGCAAAGATTATTATGTCATATTCTTTTTAAGTTGTCAAATTTCTGTCTAGTTTTTTCTTATTCCACAAATTCTTGCTCACAAATAAGTTCTATGTTATATGCATTTTTTACTACTTCTTTTATTTCTAAAATTAAACATTTTATATCATGACCCGTTGCATTTCCTCGATTAATAATGAAATTAGCGTGTTTCCTACTTACTTCTGCACCACCCATTCTTTTCCCTTTAAATCCTAAAGCATCAATATATTTCCAAGCACTTTCTAACTCTGGATTACGAAAAACACTTCCAGCAGATGGATATTCTAAAGGCTGAGTATCCATTCTTTTTTCTCTTCTTGTTTTAATTAATTCCATAATTTCTTTAGAATCTTTCTTTTCTAAATTAAAAGTAACTTCTAAACAAATATAATCATTTTTGTATTGTAAAAACGAACTACGATAACAAAATTCTAGCTCATCTTTCGTAAATTCTTTTATTTCTTGATTAGGCATTAATACTTTAGCAGTCTCTACAACATCCGCTATTTCTTTTTTATAAGCCCCAGCATTATTAACAAGAGAACCTCCCACACTTCCAGGAATACCACTTGCAAATTCTAAGCCACTATACCCTTTACTTGCCATATCAAAAGAAAGCTTCATTAATGAATATCCTGCACCAACTGTAATCAAATTTTCCTCAATTTTCATCTTACCAAAATGCTCTAAAGAAATAATAACACCATCGAAACTAGGATTTACAAATACTACATTAGAACCTTTTCCTAGAACTTTATAACGCATCTTTTTTTGTTGTAAAATATCTAATAAAAAACATAATTCTTCTATATTCTTTGGTGTTGCAAAATATTTTGCGATACAACTTACTTTAAACGTTGTATAGTTTTTTAAATCTACGTTTTCTAAAATTTCTAAAGTATCCAATTCTTTTAATTCTTCTATCATAATAAATCCTCTTATTTCATTTTATTCTAAATATTTATCTTTAACTCATCAAAGTCATAAGAACAATACAAACAACTCCTACTAATAAAGAAATTGTTTTCTTAAAATTCATTTTATCAGTTTTTCGAACTACAGAAATTATAACAACAATAAAAAGCTGTAATTTCATGATTAACGTAATAATAATGGGTGTTCCTGTTGCATAAGCAAGTGTACTTAAAATCGTCGTAACAGAATAAACCCCTCCTAGTAGTAAAATATTTCCAAAAAAAGATTTCCTATCTTTTTTCTTTATTTTTTCTACATTTCCCTTTTTCTTTTCGTGATGAAGTAATGCATAATAAATAGGAATAGAAGCTAAATAGAAAACAAGATTAATTCCATATTCATTACCACCTTTACTTGTAGCAAGTTTCAAAAAATAAGGTTCAGACGCATAAAAAATAGTAGAAGTAATTAAAATAAAAATATTCTTTAAATCTATTTTTTTATTGGTAATTTCATTTTTCATCTTATTGGTTTCATAAGAAAATACATAGATAGCAATAAAGAAAATAGCAAATAACACAAAAAAAATAAATTTTGGTTTGATATAACCTAAAAAAATATCACAAAGTAAAATCAAAAATAAACTTCCTGAATCAATTAGGTTCGCAAGACCAATGGGTAATGTTTGAATGGCTTTGGCATAACAAAAATCTCCTCCTACCATAGCAAAAGCATAAAGGATGATGACACAAAAAGAAATAATAGACATCTCTATACTACTAAATAATGAGAAGATACATACAAATATTCCTATCATTAAATTTACCCAAAATAAATATTGGGCTTCATTGAATTTCAGAAGTAATTTTTCTTCTAATGTATCACCAATAGAATGAATAGTACTCCATAAAAATGCTGCATTTTTCCCTTTCATATTTGTTCACTTCCTTATCTAAAAGAGGGTATAAATAATATCTAAATTGTACTATAAAAAACTACTTTAATAGTCTCTCAAAATAGTATCTTTTATTTTCTATATATTTTCATTTTTTGTACTTTTCGTTTTATCTTCTAATAACACAAGGGCATAATTTTTCTTATTTAAAATAGTAATACGAATTGCACAAATGCTTAAAACTAGAAACAACAAAGAAATAATGACTAGAATAATCCAAACACTTAAAATATGAGGCTCACTAAACTTGAAAAAACTTTCACTTGGTTCTAAAACACCATATTTGGTTAAATTGCTAATTGTTCCAAAACTTTCATATCCCCATCTTCCTGAAGTAAAAAAAGATATTTTTTTCGTTACATTTACAAACGGAACAAACATACCTGAAAAAAGCATTTGCACCATCATATAAAGTGGAGACAAAATTAAAGTTGTCTTTGTATCTTTTACTAAAGAGGAAATAAATAAACCAATAATACTTGTTGAAAAAGTAATTAAAAAGAAATTTGTAATTAATCCTACTAAAGTATTGGTTAATAAAACATCATCAGGACGAGGTTTAAGATGAAAATACACAATACTTACACAAGCAATCGCTTGGTATAGACATAAAAATGCTACGACGATAATTTTAGAAACAATATAGGATGCGAAATTTAATCCACTCATATATTCTTTTTTTAACATATCTCTTTCTTTTACAATTTCTTGAATCGTATTAAAAAGCCCAAGCCACATGGAAGCAAGAGTAAACGCAACACACATCATTGCTGCCGTCACTGGATTTAACATACTTTCCTTTTCTGTTGCTATGCATATACATATGGCCATTAAAATAGCTTGTCCAAAAAGTAAAATCAGCATAAATTTATTGTTAATTAAAGAGGAAACATATCGTTTTACTAAAGTTGCTGTTTGACTAAAAAATCCCACTCTTTTTTTGTCTTCTATCTTTTCTTCTTTGGTAATTTCCATTATTTTTTGATTAACTTTATATTTTTGATACCAAGTTTTGGAATCTGCTTTTAAAATATCATAAATATCTACAAATTCTTTCACATTGAAATATTTAAAAATATCTTTATAAGAGCCAAAATAACAAATTCTTCCTTCAGTCCCCATAAACATAATTTTGTCACACAAATGTAAATTTGATACAGTATGAGCTGTCATAATAATCGTTTTTCCTGTATCTGCTATTTCTCTTAATTTTAACATAATCTTTTTTTCAATGTTGGCATCTAAACCACTTGTTGGTTCATCTAGCAAAAATAAATTTGGGTCGCTTAACATTTCCGTTGCAATAGAAGCTCTTTTTTTCTCTCCACCACTTAAATTTTTTATCATGGTATTCTTAACATGAGAAAGATCTAACGTTTTTAAAACATAACTAATAGTTTTCTTAATTTCTTTTTTACTTACATTTTTTATTCTTAATTTTAAAGAATATTCTAAAGATTTATATAGCGTAAGGGTTTGGTCTAGTATTTCTTCTTGGGGCACATAAGCGATTTTTCCCTTAAAATACTCTTCTTCTTTTAATAAATCAAGTCCTTCTACATATACGCTTCCTTTACTCGGTTTGTTATAACCACTTAGTATATTCATTAAAGTAGTTTTGCCTGCTCCAGAACAGCCTACAATCGCAATAAACTCTCCACGCTCTATACTTAAAGTCAATTCAGATAAAATCTTTTTTGGTTTATTTTGTATCATCACTTGTTCACATACATGGTCAATTTTCACATTAAATCCATTTTCTTTCATAATTTTCTACTCCTATTGTATATCCATTATAACACATTTTCTTTTTTGCTAAAACTTACCAGTTGCAATATATACTACGTTTGTTATAATTTTTACAGAAACGTTTGTTCGGAGGAAAAATATGGAAAAGATTCGGCATTTTTTGTGTATTGATTTAAAAAGTTTCTTTGCATCATGCGAATGTGTAAGTCGTGGCCTTAACCCTTTTACAACCCCTTTAGTAGTTGCGAACAAAAATCAAGGAAATGGTGCTATTACTCTTGCGGTTACCCCCTACTTAAAATCAAAAGGCATTAAAGGAAGAACACGTCTTTATGAAATTCCTAAAAACATCAAATACACCATTGTAAATCCTAGAATGAAATTATATTTAGAAAAATCAAAAGAAGTAGTAAGCATTTATTTAGATTATGTTGCTAAAGAAGATTTGCATATTTATTCAATTGATGAGTGTTTCTTGGATGTAACAGATTATTTACGACTTTATAAAAAAACGGATTATGAACTTGCTCTAGACATTCTAAATAAAGTAAAGGAAAAAACAGGACTCACCGCCACTTGTGGAATTGGACCTAATATGCTGCTTGCGAAAATTTCCATGGATATTGAAGCGAAACATATGAAAGACTGTATTGCCAAATGGGATTATGCTGATATAGAAACCAAATTATGGAATATTGCTCCTCTATCTAAAATGTGGGGAATTGGAACACGCTTAGAAAAACGATTGAATGCCCTAGGTATTTTTTCTATCAAAGACCTTGCTTTATATGATAAAAATAAACTTCATGATAAATTTGGTATTATAGGTCTTGAACTTTGGAACCATGCCAATGGAATTGATACCTCTCGTATTTCCGATTTTTCGAAAATAAAACGTGAAAAATCTTTTAGTCATAGTCAAGTTTTATTTAAAGATTATTATGCCGATAATGCTAAGCTCATCATCGAAGAAATGATAAGTGTTTTAGGAATGCGACTTCGTTGTCACAATTATGAAACATCTTGTATTGGATTAGGCATTGGTTATTCTAAAACGATAAATGATAGTTTCTATCATCATACAAAGTTAGAAATTCCTACAAACGAAGAGGAGATAATAAAACAAGTTTGTTTTTTACTATTTGATCGATATTATGAGAACTTACCCATTCGTAAAATTAGTATTAGTCTTAGTCATCTTACTAAACAACTAGGAACACAACTTAATTTATTTGAAGATTACGAAGATATCCAAAAAAAGCAAAAAATGAATAAAACAATTGATGAAGTTAAAAATAAATTTGGTAAAAATAGTCTCTTAAAAGCAGCAAATCTTTTAGAGGATTCAACAGCAAAAGAAAGAAATGAAAAGATAGGAGGACATTATGTTTAAAGATAGAGGAATTATAAAATGGCATCCCTTTGAAAGTCTCACCCAAAATAAAAGAGTGATTGATTCTATTTTGTACGAAAAAAGTAAAATAAAAAAGCCTATCCTTTCTTTGGAACAGCAACAAGAAATCGAGGAAAAATTAATAGAAGCCTTTTATGAGCAAATAGAAATCACTTTAAAAATTTATAAAAATGGTTACATCACTAGCATTACAGCTTCTATTTTGGAAATTAATACGACACATAAAAAAATCACCCTTGAAAACAAGGATAAAATTTTATTTAATCAAATTATAGAAATTATATTATAAATGCAATTTCAACTATTATTTGATTTTTTTAAACTTAATAACAAACTATCTGGTTCTTTACGACTTTGATCTATAAATTCTACTTCTTCTCTGGTAAAATCTTGTTTTTGTTGCTCTTGCTCTTTTTCTTTTTTGCTGTACTCATCCCAATCTATAATATATTGTTTTAGTAACTCACTTCTCTTAGAAAAAGTGTTTCTTTTTTGCTGTAATAAAGTTTCTTTTAAATAAAAGAGCAAGCAAGTAACTTTCTTCTATATCCCATTCATCAAATTGATACTGCTCTATTTTTTTGATTTTCTTTTTATAATTTTCTTCTAAACCAACATATAATAATTCATATTCTTTTAAAGTTTCAAACATAAAAAGTATGTTTGAAAGAGAAAGATTATATTTCTCTGCAATTTGAGTTGCTATTTTGACAATTCTATCTTGTATAACATTTACATTTTTGCTTGTTGTCTTCTTAATATTTACTGATTTCTACAAGCCATAGTCTTTCCAAAATTCCTTTTGTTCTTCTGTTAAACTACTTAAACGAGTTCGCATTTTACTCATTTTTACCCCTATTTTAATTATTTTCCCATTTGAAATAGGCATCTCTTCTTTTTGAGGAATACTCATTAATGTTGGATTCCTACTTCTCCAAATCATCGCTGCTTCTCGTCATTCTTCTTCTAAAATTATCCTTCTCACCAAAATCCCTCCTAACTTTTGATTAAGTCTTCTAAATCAGTTTTTTCTTATTAAACGCAATTGATTTAATTGTTCTTCACAAAAAGCATCTTGAAACCCCACGATTTTTGGTTCTAAAAATTCCCAATACGCAAAGGCTTCTCTTGAAATTTTAAATTTTTTAGAATAAATATTAAATGTAACAAATAGTTCATATTTGGCATTTTTTCTATTCCAGTGTGAAATACGAATAATACCTCTTTGAGATAACTCTGGTTCATCATCATAAATAGTACTTGAATCGAAACATTCTTTTATAAAATAAGAATATCCTTTTTCTAGAAATCCTAATACAATATTAGAAGCATTAGAAGTAAATGTATTAGCACCATATCCATAAAAGAGCTTATTTTTTCCCTTTGAAATCTCTACTCCTGCTTTTCCTTCTCCAACTATCAAGCGAGAAAGCAAACACTCATAGGCTTCATAGAAATCAAAGTTACCATCATCCCATGCTAATCTTGAGGAAATAGGTTTATAATGAAAATCATTTATCGTTTTATCATTCTTTAAAGTATAATCTGTATCTGATAACCTTAAATCCCCTAAACTTAGGATAATCGATTTATCACTTTTTAAATCCAACATACTAAAACATCTCTTTTCTTATCTGTTATTTTATAGCAACTTTGTATTTTAAACAAGATTTTATTTCATATAACGTATTTCAAAAACAGTTCCCTTACCTACTTTTGAATCCACTTTAATAAAACCACCATCTTGCTCGATAATATTCTTTGCTAAAGATAAACCTATTCCTATACTGTCACTACTACTATTTTCACCCTTATAAAAACGTTTAAAAATATTTTGTAAATCTTTTTTACTCATTCCACATCCATAATCTTGAATAGAAAGTTTACTATACATAGAATTACCTTCAATCTCGATTTCTACTTTACCTTGCTCACTAGAATGCTCAATAGCATTCTTTAAAAGATTAGTAATGGCTTCCAATTCCCAATGATAATCGCCGATGAAAGTAGCTTTATTTTTTACAAGCACATTTATTTTTATATTTTTAACTTCTTTTAATATTTCTACATTTTGTATAGCATTCGATATAATTTTTTCCAAATCGATTTTTTCTTTTTTCAACACTATAATTCCTGTTTCAATACGCGAAAGTTTTAACAGAGAAATAAATAAAAAATGAAGGCTTTCCACTTGATGGCGTACATTAGCTATAAAATCCATTTTTGTTTCATTATCCATTTTGGGATTGTCAAGAATATTATCAAGCATAATCAAAATGGAGGTTAAAGGAGTTTTTAATTGATGTGAAATATCAGAAATTGAATCTTTCAAAGCTAATTTTTCTTTTTTCAATCGTTCACTCTCTTCACGAAGCATAATAGTTGTTTTATAAACTTCATTTCGCAATATAGAAAGTTCTCCTTCTTCATTATCCTCAATTCCGAGTAAATAATGACGCCGATTTATTTCTTGCATATAATGAGTAATTTCTTTAATATGCTTTTCTTTTCGTGCAAAATACCAAAAAAAACAAAAGCTAAAAAACAAAGTAAAAGAAATCATAAGTGTTAAATTCAAAATTAAAGAAAGATGATAATTTTTTTCAAGAGAATATAAAATAGAGGTTTCTTCTTGAATTCCATACTTTCGCATTTCTTCTGGAAACTGACCATTTTCTTTTCCGTTCAAAAACTCAATTATTTCAGTTTCTGTAATATCAGGATACTTTTCTTGTAAAGTTGCAATTAATCCATATAGATAATGATTTACGCTTTTTTTATACGCCTCGTATTCCGTAAATGAAACAATAAAAGTAATAATACCAAACAAGCATGCCAAAATGAAAGCATAACCTAATAACTTTCCTCTTTCACTTTTCATTCGCGATCCACCCTATAACCAATTCCTTTTATCGTTTTAATAACATCATCTCGACCTAATTTTTCACGAATTCTTTTGATATAAACTGTTAATGTATTGTCATTCACATAATTACCTGCCAAATCCCAAATCTTATCCATAATGGCTTCTCTAGTTACAACATGACCTGCATTTTCAATTAAAAATAAAAATACTTTATATTCTAATGGAGTAAAGAGAACTTCTTTTCCTTCACGCATAACTTGCATACTATCTAAATCAATTTGAATATCAAACAGATGTAAAATTCTTTTATCTTCATTCTTAAATTTTAAAGCATTATGAATTCTTAGAATTAACTCTCGATTTCGAAATGGTTTTACAATATAATCAACTGCGCCCAATTCCAATCCTCGTACGATATCATCTTCTAAATCATTTGCTGTCAGAAAAATCACAGGAACATAAATTTCATTTTTTATTTCTTTATAAAAATCAAAACCATTTCCATCAGGAAGTGTTACATCTAAAATGATTAAATCAAACGATTTACTGCGAATATATTCTTTAGCTTTTTTCAAATTTTCTGCTGAAAGTAATAAAAAGTCATTTTGGATAAACAAATAATCTAATCCTTTGCGGATTGTCTCATTATCTTCCACTAAAAGTATTGTTTTCATATCATCTGCCCTTTCAAATCAAATATAATGGTAATACTTCAAAAATTCATAAAAAAATGGTGCTAAAACTTTTAAATCATAATGAGTAAGGTTAACTAACTCTAAAACAATATCAATACTAACAAGATTTTGTTCATTTGTATAATGAAAAAATGAATTATAAATATTAATTTCTGATAAATCTTTGATTTTTATATTTTCCACAACTACTCACCATCATAACTTTATTTTTACACTCTGTTTCTACTTAAAGTATACCATTCCTTCTTTCACTTTTCTATATTTATTCTAGGAATTTAAGAAAAATCAATTTTACTTTTCCATCAAACTGTATTATCATTAATTTAGCGAGACACTTCAGATTAAGTGCTTGCCGTTGCAAACACCTTCCTTAAATGGATGGTGCTTTTTTAATCCTTTCGAAAATCAACCAAAACACTACTTACCTGAAGATAATGAAAAGAATTATTATCGCCATTAGCGCTACGACAAGTAATACTAAACTAAAGATAATGATTTGTAGTGTTAACTTTTTCATGCGACCACTCCTCCATTTAAATAGATTTGTGGCAAGACCAAATCTTTTGGTGTCTCACAATTCACTATAAAATAGAAAAAAAGAAAATACAAATTACAAATTTCCTAAATTAATGCGCTTATTACCCAATTGGATACCACAAATAACCAAAAAGAAAGCCCAATTCACTAAATTGAGCCTTACTTTTCTAAAATTAGAAGAATTTCATTCTTTTTTAAATATTATCGTTTCGTATCGTTTCCATAATATTTTGTTTGTTAATTTTGGATAGTGAGTATTTCATAATAATACCAATGATGATACTTACAAAGACTACAACAATAATTAATGATTTTATCGGTAACTTATAACTAAATTCTAGTCCGCTTTTGAATGCTTGGTAAATTAAGTAAGAGCCAACCAGTCCTAATGGAATCCCAAATAGTAAAGATTTTAAACCATAAAAGATACTTTCTAAACGAATCATTCGATTGAATTCACGTTTCGTCATACCAATACTTTTTAGCATAGCAAATTCCTTACTTCTTAAATTCATGTTGGTAGTAATCGTATTAAAAATATTTGTTATGCCAATTAAACTAATGACAGTAATAAATCCATATAAGAAAATAGATACGATTAATACCATAGCATTTTGTTCTTTTACTTCATCTTCATAGTTGGTATATCCAATATTTTTAAAATTATTATTTTCTTTGGCAAGTTCATCTATACGATTTTCTAGTTTTTTAGTATCCTTGGCACTCACGTACATAGAAGTGTACTTGCTTTCAAAGTTTTCATCAAATATTTTATCACTAACAATAAGGTATCCCCCAAAAGAATAACTTCGTTCTAATCCCATTGGTCTTTTATCACTGCGAACAATTTCTATTTTAAACGTTTCTTCTGTTTCTATTTTTGTACCTTCCAAAATATCATTATTTTTCAATTGATAAATATTTCCTATATAATTCTTTTTATTAATATTTTCTTTAAATTCATCGAGTAAAATTCCTACTTCTTGATTAGATGAAACCCCGATATCTTTTAAATAACGATTGTATTCTTGTTCTCCTAAAGCAATAATACTAATGTTCCAATCTTCATTTTCCATTCCATAAAGACGACTTATTTCTTCCCCATAATCAGAAATCATATTTTTATTTATCAAAAGCGAGTCTTCTCTTAAAATGGTAGAACGTTCGACTAAATCAAAGCCTGCGATTTGTTTAAATGCATCGTCTCTTTCTTCCATTCTTGCTCCGTTTGAATAAATATACATATTGTAATCCATATCTGTATAATAAACTCCTGCCATTTTAAATCCAAAGTCGATGAAAGAAGATAAAGAGATAAAGACAAAAACACTAACTACAATTGAAATAACAGTGGTTCGATATTTCTTTTTGTTTCGTTTTAAATTCTTATAGGCAATGACTCCTCCTGTTTTGAATATCTTTTTTACCCAAAATGGAGTTTTTAATTTTTTACTTTTGATTTTAATATCGTTATTGCTACGTATAGCATCGATAGCAGAAATACGCCCTGCTTTCTTGGCAATAAATATGGTGGATAAATAAATGGTTACACTTGCTAAAACGATGGATAGTAAAATAGGTGTAAGTGGAATACTGTATACAAAATTTATATCTGCTAGGTATTCTCCTAAAATAAAGTTGATTAAAAATACAAGGGTAACGATAGCAATCACTCCACAAAGAATTCCAATAGGTATCGCAATAAGACCTAAAACAAGACCTTCATACAATACATTTTTCTTAATTTGTTTACTAGTTGCTCCTACACTTCTTAGCATACCATACATTTTGAATTTTTCAGTAATCGAAATAGCAAAACTATTTTTAATAACAAAGACACTAGATACAATGATAATTCCAATTACGACCGCAGCAACTAAATATAACGCCCCCATCGTTTCACTATCCGTAACTCCAAGCCAACGTAAATAGCTAGAATTATAGTCATAATCGTAAGTAGTACCCACTATATTTTGTGTTTTTCCAGTGTATCCTTTTGCGCTATTGAATAAAATAAATGCGTTTGCTACGTCATGGATTTCATCCGTATAGGTAATACAAGTATATCCTGGAGCACTATACCCTTCTACACCATATCCTGGTCTTTCTATGATTCCTACAATAGTATAGGTAACTTCCTTTTTAGGTACAAAAGTTTCCATGCTCTTTTCATATAAATCCCCATTTTCTCTTTCTTCAGTTTCTGTGACTAAAGGATTATTTTGATTTAGAGTATACGTTTTTCCATCTTCTATAAATGCACGAATTCCAACTTGCAAAGTGATTGTGTCTCCGATTTTCTCTTTAAAGTCTCCGCCGTCTATTGCATGGGTAGAAATCACAATTTCTGTATTATTTTCTGGAAGTCTTCCTTCCTTTAATTTTAAGCTCAAATTATGCAAAGCACCTTCATTATAAGCTGTTATATAAAGGTATGGTTTAAACTTATTATTAGAAGGAAACGTGGCATAACCAATTTCACTACTGTAATAATAATCTTTAATGTCCCTATTATTTTCCAAAGCTAAGACATCTTCTTTTTTCATATCTTTTACTTCTACATGATAATATCCATCTTCTCGAATGGCATCATTAATCAATGTTTTTTGAAAACTAGTCACCATTCCTGATACACAAACAATTAAGGCGGTGGACAAAATAATGCCAATAATCGTAACAATCGTTCTCTTTTTGTTTAATGTCAAATTTCTTTTCGTTAATTTCTTTAAAACATTCATTAATTTTTCTCATCCTTTATAATTTTACCATCATCAAAAGTAATAATACGATCTGCGACTTTAGCAATTTCTAAATCATGTGTAATCATAATGATTGTTTGATTATATTTTTTATTTGACATTTTTAAAAGGGAAACAATTTCATCACTTGCTTTTGAATCTAAATTTCCTGTTGGTTCATCTGCAAGTACTATTGCAGGGTTGTTGATAATTGCCCGTCCAATGGAAACTCTTTGTTGTTGTCCACCAGAAAGTTCATTGGGCAAATGTGTTTCACGTGTTTTTAAATTTAATGTTTCTAATACTTCTTCTAGACGTTCTTTTGAAACACTTGCACTATCTAAGTCACAGGGAAGCATAATATTTTCTTTGACATTTAAAATAGGAATCAAATTATAAAATTGATAAATAATTCCAATTTGTCTTCTTCTAAATATAGCAAGAGCATCATCATTTAAATTATAAATATCATGACCATCAATATACACATTCCCACTAGTAGGACGATCTACTCCTCCGAGTAAATGTAGTAGAGTCGATTTCCCACTACCACTTGCCCCAACAATTGCCACAAACTCTCCCTTTTCAATAGAGAAATTGATATGATCTACAGCATTAATTTTTTCGTCCCCATTTCCATAGGTTTTAGTTAAGTTTTCTACTTTTAATATTTCCATAAAATTTTTCCTTTCTTCAAAATAAGTATATGAAGAATTTGTGACTAGGAAGTGACACTCTTTTCTAGAAAATAAAAAACTATCTACAATATTGTAAATAGCTTGGTATTCTAATAAGCTTAAAATTGTTTCTTTTTACTTCTTTCGAATTAATTCCTCTTTTTTAAAAAGATGTTCATAAGCAAAATGAATAGGTTCAAAAAAATCTCCTACAATAAATGAAACATCTTGTAATTCTTTTATTTTATTATAATCATTTTCTACTTCTAAAATACGCACATGTCCTTCTAAAATACTTGCATACATTTCCTTTTTTCTTTCTTCATCTAAATAGAATTTATGCTTTTCATTTACAGTATAATTATGTACTGAATTAATAAGCATATAAAGTTGCTCACATTTTTGCTCCATTTCTAAATTTTCTTTCATTTCTTCTAAAACCATCATTCTAAATAAATTTTCAATATCATTTTGATTCATTTTCTTCTTTTGACCATTCAAGTCTGTCATTACTACAACTTCTATACCATCATAAAAACTTAACAGTAAATATAAAATATTTAGTCGTTTATGAAGGGATTTATTATCTGTTACATCTTTTTCTAAAAGAGCAATTTCTAATTCAAAAACATAACCTTCAAATTCATATTCTGTCATTCTTTTTTCAAATTCATTAGTTTTTAATCTTCTTTTTTGATTTTCTATAATACATTGAGTTCTATTTTTTTTATTTTCCTCTAATTTATTTTTATATTCATGTATTAAAATTTCTTTTTCTTCTATCTTTTTTGTGGTTTCCTTTTCTTTGATTGTTTTTATTATTTTTCTTTTTAACTTTTTTCGTTCCCAAGCTTTTAAATCTTGTATTGCAATTTCCTCCATAAAAACCTCTCTTTTCTTTTTACTTCCTTATTATTTATATGAAGATGTAAAAAGTTGGCGTAGCAAAAAAAACTAAAAATACTAAAATTTTAGTAATAAATTGAGTTCTAATTTTAAAAATTAAAAAGCATTTGTTTCTTATTATCTCAAATAAAAAGTAATACGTTTTTTAAACATATTACTTTGTTGACAATTTAAAATTTGGATTAGTTAAAAATTATTTTTATTTAATATTCTTTGCATTCCTATTAATTCTTCATTATCCCAAGCAACACAAAAGTCAAATCTAGATTTTTCACTGCTTTCTACTTTACAGGAATCATTCATACAATTATTACAACTTTTATTTTGAATTTGACCTCTTATAAATTCCCTTTCTTCAAGAGACAAAATGCTTGCTGCTTTTTTGTAAAAATCACTAGGATTTTCAAGTATTTCCTCTAATAAAGGTTTTGTATTCTTTTCTTGATCTTTAGTAACCAGCATATCCATACTTTCATTTTTTATCTTTTGTTCTATTTCATGATATAGTTTTGCTTTAACTTGAAACCTTTTTTCTATCTTTTCTTTTTCTTCCAAAAAATTCTCATCATAAGGTATTAGCCCTATCATTTGATTAAGGATATAGCAATTAGCACGAGTCGCTACAGCAATAGCTTCTTCAAAAGTCGAAAATACCTGATTTACAAAATGTGAATTGGAATATTGACCATATAAATACTCAGGCACTACTCTTTCACATTCTCCATAATATTCAATATCTTTTTTAGAATGCGAAAATACAACTTCATAAATCTTGTCGCAACTTTCTGTTCCATCATAAAAATAAACTTTTTTAATCGATTCCCCAACAACGTATGCTTTAACAACTATGTTAAAAGCTTCACCATTTTGTCCACAGTTCCATTCACTCTGTTGCTCTTTAATTTGCATCATTACATATTTTATTGGATACCTTAATTCCCCTAAACTTTTCATCTCCATTACCCCCTATTTGATCTACAATTTGCTTCTTCTTCATTATACATAATATGACCAAAACCACCATCTAATTGCACCATGGGCCTATTATTTTCTACAATTCCACCTCTTGGCTTCTTTTCTTTTTCAGATTTTATCCTTAGTTTTAAATTCAAAAAATCTTTCGTTAATTGCAACAACTCTTTATCTTTAGAATTAAATGCCATTTTATTTAATCTACGAATATAATCCTCCAATTCTATAAAAAATTGTTCTTCCATTTCTTACTACCTCATTTCCTAAATTTATTATAAATTTTTTTATACTAAAAATAAAGTAGTAAATTAGTTGTAAAAATTCAGTTTTTTTTAAGTATAAAAAAAAAATATGCAATGTCATAGTATCAAAGCATAATCATATAGGCGAGACTAGTGTCGTAGCCACTAAAGTCTCGCTATAATAAGTATAGTATTATCCTTATTATGTAGCATGTAGCATGAAGCATATAGCAAAATATTAAGTATTAGTCATGACTATAATTCTTTCTTAACGATTCATTAATTTATCTTTTTTTAACTTATAATATACAAATAAGGCTATGTAACTAAATATTGCAATTATAAAAGTGACTTTTATTACATCGTTGCTTTCTTTAAAAATTGTATATGATAAAATCGGAAGTATCATAGTTACTATTCCCTCAATAAATCTTTCAAATGTCACATAAGAAGTTTGGAATTTATCCTTTGCTGTTTCATATATTGCTATATGATCAAACATTTCATAAGAAGCATTACCAAATCCTATGAGTATGTATATTATAGGCAATAAATATAAAAGTTGTTCGTTATTAAATGATAATAATATTACAAATACAATAATAAATATTACACACATAGGTAGTATAATTTTAGACCAATTTCTACTTTCAGATTTCTTTCCCCAATATTTACTAGAAAAAGCCTCTGATAAATTCACTAGTATATTTAAAACACTATAATATAAATAGTTAATTTTTAAATATCTTAATAAAAATACATTTAAATACATTGTTCCAATACCATAAGCAAATCTATTTAAACCACCTGTTATAAGAACACTTCTAAATTTTTTGTCTTTTGCTGGTATAATTATATTATCTTTTATACTGATTTTTTCTTGAATTATTTCTGGCTTATAAGTCTTTATTCTAATTGCAATATCTATAAATGCAATGATAAATACTATCACAAACAATATAATAAAACCATATAATTCATATCCAGATGCTGTAAATCTATCAAGAACAATTCCCATAATTAAACTAAATGATAATACAAGTGTATTTTTTAAAAAGTTTCTTTTGGCAGCAAATGCAGTTCTATCTTCTTTATTTATTAAAGTCATTCTCCAATTAACAAAAGTTATATAACCCATTTCACCAGTTACTGCATAAATTGTTGCTAATATCAGAAATAATATAGTTCTAATGCCTATATCGTTTGATATAAATGGTATAAATGCCATAGAAACAGAAGAGATTCTATATATTGAATAGTTAGTTAATACTATTTTTTTGGATTGTCCAATTTTAGAAAATAATGGTGCTGCGAAAACTTGAATTACATTAGTCATTGTATCTAAAACTGCATATATTCCCAAAACTAAATCAGACAAACCTAGATATATGGCAAATGCAGTTATGAAAGAAGCACTAGCAATTCTATTATTAGCAGTGTCTAATGTAGACGAAATTAAATATTTTTTATATTCTTTTTTATACTTCATTTTTACCTCCATAATTTCTACAAGTTATATTAATTTGAACATTAAATTAATTATTTAAAAAAAACATAAAAATTCAAGTTAATATAGTATAAGTGATAATAAATAACCATTATTTAACATTTATGTAATTGGTAACTTTAAAGAAGATTTCTTGACTCTAATAAAATTATACTACACATTCGATAATGAAGGAAGAATTATTAAAATAAATCACTTATATAAAGTAGTAAATGGTAAATTAACTTTAAAATCTTACTTATATCCTTCAAAATGAAGGCATAGTGTAAAAAAATAAAAGATAGTAATCTCTTACCATCTTAAATTCTCTTGGCTGCCCCAGTAGGATTCGAACCTACGGAATGTCGGAGTCAGAATCCGATACCTTACCGCTTGGCTATGGGGCAATAAAACTATTTCAATTCCTCTAATCTTCCTTTAATCATCAATATCAATTCTAAAGGAGCCTTTATTTTTCGTAAAGTGAGTAAACTATCTTGAAGTTTTACTTTTAATGAAACAGTATCTTTAATATTTTCTGCAACTTCATTATAATTATAATTTGCTATCGGACTTAAAGCAACAAAATTTTTTATATATTCTTCGATATCTTTTAAAATATATTCCTTTAATTTGTATTCATCCATTTCCATTACGCCAAAATAACCACTAACTAATAATTTAAATTCATCTTCTAAATTCATCCTAAAAACTCCTTTCTACCATTATACCATAACTATTTTTCATTTTCTGCGAACTTTTATTTCATCACTCTCTTTTAAAGTACCTATTAATAAAGAAGAATGGACATCATGTTTTAAAATATTTTGCTTTATACTTTTCTCATTATAATTTGCATAGCAATACTTACAAAAATGAGAACATGTATTATATTCTCCAATATCTACCATAGAAACACAGGCACAATCTCTTGCTTGCCATTTTGAAAACTTCTTCCCAGTTAAACGAAAAGCAAGTTCTTTAGATACACAAGGTATATTTAAAATCCCATAAGGTTCTAACTTATCTTGCTCATAACAACTTTGCACTGCAATGCCATACTTTTTCCCAATAGCACTAAAATTTTTTCCAATGGTTTCAAAATCTTCTCTTGTAATTTCTTTTAATTGCAAAACATCTTTATTTCTTTCTACATTTTTATAAATATCTACAAAAGAGATAATCACATGTTTCACCGAATTTTCTAAAACACTACATAATTTTTCAAACGCTCTACAATGGTAATCTATTGTATAGGCATCATTTATAAGAATGGGGTCATACCTTACATATACATTTTCTATACCCACAATATTAGAGATATGTAAAATTGTTTCTAATACTTTCTTTTTATCAGGAACATTAGGTTCAATATCTTTTTTATAAGGTGTTAAAGTTACTTGAAAAACAACAGGAATTTGAATATCTTTTAAAAAAGGTAGAATAGGAAATGGATTTTTGGTGCAAAAAACGATTAAGTCCACATCTTTAAAATAAATACGACTTACTTTCTTTGGAAAAAAAGGATTTCGCACATCGACAAATCCTTCATTCATACGGTTCATAAGCCAAGGCGTATAAAAAGCCACAATATCGGTTCTTCCACTTATATTTAAAATCATAAAACCGCCTTCTTCAAGACATAGTATAACAAAAAAGAAATCATTTGAAATAACAATTTCTTCCAAATTTTTCTAAGCAAAAGAAATAGACTCTAATATTTTTATAAATTCTTGATAAGTCATAGACGTACTCTCTTTTCCCATAAAGTTTACTACATAAAGTTCTTTTTCATACACAAAATAAGCATCATAAACATTTCTATTCGAACATTCTAATAGATATCCTTTTAAATCATCATTTAAAAAATAGGAATGACAACTAGTTCCACCAGAAGATACAATAAGCATATAATGATTAACAAAGCCGTTCATCTTAATATGAGAACTACTCCAAAAAATATTTGCGTTTTCTTCTTTATGCTCGTAATAATAATGATATAAATCAATTTCATCTTGAATATTATATTTCTTTGCAAGTTTTTCATAATGAACAAAGTTTAAAGATTGTTTAGTATCTTCTAAAGAACTTAGATTTGCTAAACCAATTGTAAGTTGAGCCACTTGATTTCCATTATCATCCCGTTCAACATATATTTTTTGACCATTCTCTTGTTTTTCTTCTTTTAATTCAATTGGTACAAAATAATGCAAATTTCCAACACTTGCATTTTGATTAATTACATTTTTGTGAATGGAAAGATCTGTTATTTCATTAAAAATTTCTCTATATTCTTTATCACTATGGTTAAAATAAACTAATAAAAATGCTTTATAACCTACAAAACTAAGAACGCATAAAACAATAATTCCTATCCCTATAATCTTTTTTTTACTTTTCATATATTCCCTGCTCTCTATTTATAGAGTAGCATACTTTTTTCAAATATTGTTGTCTTTTTTTATTCTTGTTAATTAGTTTATCGAAATCCCGTTTAAACAATAATTTCAATTTGGAAATCC
>CASDHD010000003.1 GCA_949280095.1 uncultured Bacilli bacterium | reverse complement strand
TAGGTAGTACCTAGCTTGGTTTTATATTCATTAAATTTTAACTGCAAAAGTCGGGAGATAGAATTTTATATGAAAATTGTAGATGAACAAGTCAAAGAAGTTTTTCACAATAATACGATGGGTATTATTATTTCAAAACATCAAGATAAATTAATTGCAAATTTTGTTGAAAATGAAAATATCATTCCACTTACTTATAAAATTAAAATATAAATTCAACCAAAAACTTTACAAAATATTTACAAGGAATTTAAACTTGTATTTGCCAAAAGCCTATGTTATAATCTATGCAGATTATTTAGGTTGGGTGGATTAGATGAAAACAATGATAAAAAAATTGTTTTTACTAGCAATTGTATTTTTTATTCCAAATTTAGTACAAGCGGCAAGCTCTTGTACTTATGAACAACAGGCAGAATTAAATGATATAGTTGCGAATGTAAAAGCAAATTATGTACCAAAGGAAATATTGGATGGAAAAGCATTAGCAATTTATGAAGAACCAGATGAAAATGGAAATTATCCAGAAGTAGATCATTATGTACACGGCTTCGAAATTAGTATTTTAAATATTACAGATGAAATATATGTGCGAGTTACAAATAATCTAGATAATGAGACATACACATTTTATAGCAAAGATACAAAAGATGGAATTGCCACGTTTGAAACCAAAGAGTCTAGCGAACTTGTAACTTATACTATTGAAGTTTATTCCAATAAATATGCCTGTGCAGGAGAATCGTTTCGAAAGCTAACAATTACGACACCAATATTTAATATATATTCAGCTATGGATGAATGTATTGGTTATGAAGATTTTTATTATTGCCAACAATACCTTTCTTCTGAAAATGTTCCAGCATATGACTTTGTAGAACAGTTAGAAAAATATGTGGAAGAACAAGAAAAAAAACAAGAAGAAGAAAAAAAGAATAAATCATTTTTAGGAAAAATAAAAGAATTTTATAATAACAATAAACTAATTATTAATATAGTAGGTGGAGTTATTATCATATCAGGGGTTACTACTACTGCGATACTTGTAAAAAAGAAAAGGAGTAGAGTATTATGAAAAATAATATAAAATATTTACTAATTGTATTAATAGGAATAATTGTTTTACCAATTAATGTATTTGCGGCAAATAATGCTACTGCTAGTGCCTCAAGTCAGTCAATTCCATATGAAGTGCAATTTAAAGGGCGTGTTTTTAGAGATTCGGTAATTAATATTAACTTTAACGGAAATAGATATGAAGGATTATGTGTAACGCCTTATAGTAGTTTGCCATCAGGATATCATTGTTCAAGTTATGAATATGGGGCACTTTCTACTATTGTAAACTCTGGTAAATCACATGTTGTAAAACGTATGGCTGCTGTTATGGTAGGATTTGGTTCAACTAAAAGCCAATTTGTTTGTACAGATAATGATAGTAATAAAAGAAAACAATGCTGGGATGATGTTAATGCAGCTACTACTTTAGCGGCAAATGCAAAAAAAAGTGGTACATTAAAACCTAATTTAGCCCAACCTACAGTAGAAGTAAAAAGAATAAGCTCGAGAGATGCAGATGGCGAATATGAAGCAACACATACATTGTATACAATTCCATCTGTACTGGAAAATGTAGAATTGATATGCCAGAATTGTACAATAGATGGTCAAACTACAAAAACATTTTCTAGTTTAGATAGTGGATCCAATTATGAATTTAAAGTAAGAGTAAAAAATCCAAATTGTAAATATAAAATTACAGTAAAATATAAATGGTCTACAGCTAAAACACTTTATTGTACTTCAAATAATGGCCAAAATGTATGGGCATGGTTAACTAATGAAAAAAATATTGACAAAGGTCAACAAGAATTTTCTTTCTCAGTAGATGCTAATACAAATTATTATAAAAATTATTGTGCAAATGGTGGAGGGCATGTTTGTGAAATTGTTGACGGCGTTTACTATGGAGTAAATGGGACAGAAGTATCTGAACAACAATATCATGAAGAATGTGATGATAAACCACAACCAGAACCAATTACTTGTACCGAAAAAACAACTATAGAAAAACCAGAATATTGTGATGATGCGAATGATCAATATATCACTATAACCTCACCTAAAAATGTTAAATATTGTATATTAAATAGTAATGATGATGCAGAGCAAACATATCAAATGCTTGATGGACAAGTAAAAGAAAACAATCCATATTGTGCTGTATATTGTAAAGAAGATTATAAAATGACAATGCCAGGCGCACAATATGCAAATAGTGGTAGATATTTTGAACTTAAAAATACAAAAGTAGAAGCAACAAGAACTTGTTATACAACTAATCCAAGTAGTGATAAAAATAAAACAAATATCGATACGCAAAAATTTATTAGTGATGTGACGAATGCGCAAAATGCGGTTGTAGATGCTTATAATGCGTATAAGAAAGCAGAAAGAGAATTACAATTAGCTGGAAATCCAAGAGAGATACATACAAATGGATGTAATGGTGCAAGCGCTACCGCATATGAAATTGATTCTAGTAGTTATGATGGCGTAAGAATTGCAACTCGTGATGCAAATACAGGAAGATATACTGTTGTCTCTTCACAAGGTTCAACTGATAGTGCAAAATGGGGAACAGAAATTGAATGTCATACGTATAGAGTAGCAAATGGTAAAGAAGAAGGCCCAGATGGAAAGTTACATACAAAATACGAAGAGAGGGAAGAAACAAGAACAACTTATGGTACAGTAAGTAGACCAGATTTTGAAGGAAATAAAAGTCGTGCTGCTACTGCATTAACAGCTGCTGTAAATAACTTGAAAAGTATTATTGATAATTATGAAGAATGTTATAATTGGACTAATGATTTATGTTTAGATACGATTGTAGAATTTGAATATGATGAACAATATAGTGGTGATATCAATTTTGAAAGAGTATCTCAAACTATAGATAAAGATAAAGAAGTAGGATATGCTACTGGTCAAACAATTGATAATGAATATACTGCTACAGGTAAAGGCTCTTTAAGCAATTATAACTATTTATACTGCGATACTAATGGATGTAATAATTCAAATGATGCAACAAAAGCTTTAAATATTTCATTTACAGATACACACATTAAAAAAGTATCTGTTGGTAATGCAGAATATGCCAATACTCAACAATTTCAAACGAACTACCCAACGGGTTCTATAGAAACAGTAACTGATCCAAGTTCTGTAAAACATAATTATTCTTATTTAGGGGCTGTATTCCCAATTGCCTTAAATACATCAAGAGGAGTATATCAATGGAAATTAAATTTCTCAAAACTTGGACAATTTAATGATACAAGAACACAACAATGCAGTGAAAATAGTGTAGGTAGACTTGATAATGTTATTGAAAAAATTGGCGAAGAAGCAACTGCCAATGTAGAATACGTTTGTGTGTATGTTGTATCATGTGATGATTGTGATTACGAATGTGTTGGAGAAGGATGTTTAATTCCAGATAAACCAAAATGTCCAGAATGCGACGTCTATTGTGAACATTGTATTTTTGATGGAAATGCCACTTATGTATATCAAGTTAAATCTTTAAATGAACTTGTTGTTCATGGCTCAAACTGGGAAACAGAAAAAGGACAAGCGACGAAACAAGAAATAGAAACTAATGGAGAAAATATCTATATTGAAGAACAATATTCATATTTGATGACACCAGATATGATGAAAAATACACGTGATTACAATAAAGAAACACAAACTTATGTTGAACAAGATTTGTCTTATCATGATCTAAGTGGTGTTGCAAATGCTTATGGTACAAGTGATTTCTTAAGAAATGATAGAAATGAAAATAAATATTTTAAAACCATTAAAAGAAACGAAGTTTGGACCCTTTGGGAAAAAA
This sequence comes from uncultured Bacilli bacterium, assembly GCA_949280095.1. Taxonomy (GTDB): domain Bacteria; phylum Bacillota_I; class Bacilli_A; order RF39; family UBA660; genus MGBC108787. The sequence continues at coordinate 25,442 of CASDHD010000003.1, read as the reverse complement.
TTGGCGAAAATATGGGAAGCGCTTGGAAGTAAAAGGGGTGAATGAGTAAGTGAAAGAAACATATTGGGGTTATTGGTTGATTATGTTAGGTGTTTTTGTAGTCGTTATTATGATGCTTATATCAAATGTAACAACACAAAATACAGAAGAATATTATCTAGTGAAAGAAGTTACAGAAGCTGCTATGGTAGATGCTGTAAACTATGGATACTATCGTGAATACGGAGAACTTAAAATAGACCGTGAAAAATTCATTGAATCTTTTTTAAGAAGATTTGCTGAAAATGTAAGTTTAAATACTTATGAAATATCGTTTTATGGTATATATGAAGCACCACCAAAAGCAAGTGTTAAAGTGACAAGTAAAACAAGGAGTTTTATTGTAAACGGTGACTCGACTTCATTTGATATTGTAAATAGGGTTGACGCTGTTCTTGAACTAATGAGTCAAGAATAGGTTAATAAATAAAATTAGGAGGAATGAAAAATGGGAAATGTATTAACAACAGTTAAAAGATTTTTAGCTAACAAAAACACTGTAACAATTTTAGGAGTAGTCCTAGCAATACTTGTATTATATGTAGGGTATAACTATCGTGTAAAACAAGCAACAACACCAATTACTGTACCTTATGCTAAAGAAGAAATTTCTTCTCGTACATTAATTACAAGTGATATGATTGGATATATGGAGGTATCTAGTAGCGTTGTAAAATCAAGTGCAAACTTAATTACAAATGCAAGTGAACTTATTAACAACTATGTGTCTTTTGGAACAACAATTCCAGCCAATAGTATGTTTTATAAATCACAAATTCTGAAATCTAATGAAATGCCAGATAGTGCATTTGCAGATATTCCAGATGGTTATACAATCTATAGTTTAAAAGTAGACTTACATTCAACTTATGGTAACTCTATTTACCCTGGAAACTATATTGATTTATATTTCAAAGGAATCGATGACAATCGTCTTGTTATGTATGGAAAATTCATTGAAAGTATTGAAGTACTAGCAGTTAAAGACAGTCAAGGAAATCATGTATTTGAAACAACTGTAGAATCTCGTACACCAGCAGAATTATTATTTGCTGTTCCAGATGATATGTATAAACTATTAATGAAAGCTGGATTTATTACAGGAAATTCAATTGAAATTGTACCAGTGCCAAGAAATGCTTCTTATAGTGAAGACCCTGGGGAAACCAATGTATCTAGTGATTACATAAAAGCATTTATTAATGCGAAAAGTGCAACAATTCCAGAAAATACAACGAGTGCAACTCAAACAAACAATAATACTGATAATAATACAACGAATAATGATGCTGTTAATAACAATAATAGCAATGATAATGATAATCAATAAATTGTAAAAAAGAATAAGAAAGAGGGTGCAAGTCCATGGATGATGCCATATTCTCCCAATTGGACTTTGGTCCACTAGAAGAATTTCTAAGAGTTGATGATGTAACAGATATTTCTTATAGTAATGGTGGACAAGTATGGTTAAAAACACTATCTCGTGGTGTTTTTAAAGTAGATAGACCAGAAATTAACAATGCCTTAATGGAAAAACTAGCATTCCAATGTTCAAATGTAATGGGAAAAACCTTTAATATGGCCCATCCATTCTTGGATGCTGAATCAACAGAGTTACGTTTAAACTTTGTACATGATTCTATTGCGACAAATGGAATTGCTTGTTTAATTCGTAAAACACCTGCTAAAATTCGTTTGAATAAAGAAAAATTATTAAACGAAAAATATGTGTCAGAAGATTTACTTGAATTTTTACTACAATGTGTACAAGGACATGCTAACATCATTGTAAGTGGAGAGACTGGTTCAGGAAAAACCGAACTTGTTAAATACTTAGCAAGTACGACTAAAGAAGATGAAAAAATCATCAGTATTGAAGACACACTAGAATTACACTTAGACCGAATTTTTCCACATCGAGATATTGTTGCAATGAAAACAAATAATATTGCATCTTATAGTGATGTTTTGGTCACTTGTATGCGTCAGAATCCAATATGGATATTATTATCTGAGGTTCGTAGTGCAGAAGCTGTCTTAGCTGTTCGTAACTCTATATCTTCAGGACACCATATTTTATCTACAATTCACTCGGATAAAGCTGCAAGTATACCAATGCGTATGTACAGTTTGTTAGAGACAAATCAAGAAGTAGAACAATTCTTATCCACCATTCATCGTTATGTTCAAATTGGTATCTATGTAAAAGGATATATGAGCAAAGAATTAGGACGTTTTCAAAGAGAAATTATGGAAATTTGTGAATTCTATGTCGATGAAGAAAATAAACCAAAAACGAATACGATTTATCAAAAAACAATGGATGGAAAAATGTCTCTCAATAATCCAACAAAAAATTTAAGAGATTATTTAGCTGTCCAAGGAGTCATATTGCCTGATAATATTTTTAGAACTGATAAACCTAGCCCAAACGCAAATCCCCAACCAGGGATGCCTAATAGGCCAGTAACAGAGACTTTATAGAAAGTAGGTGCAAATAAAATGGAATTAATATTATTACTTATTATTGGAATTTATGTCGTTAGTTATCGCCAGAATAATGGTGAAAATGTTTATAGATTTTTTGTTACTCAAGTAAAAGATGCTTATGATAAACTTGCACCATATAGCTATAAAGAAGTAAGAGAAAAAGTTCATGAATTAGGTCAGGAGTTCTCCATGCGCCAGTATACAAGCCAAATTATAGTATTTGCAGCAGTAGCAGGTGGAATTTCCTATTTATATTTCTACAATATTATTGTTGCAGCAATCTATGCAACAGTAGCAGTAGGATTTATTCCTTATTTAGCATATTTAAGATATCAAAAAATTTACAGTGAGTTTATATTTGAACAAATTCAGGTTTATACTACGAATGTTATTATGGAGTTTACAACGACCCAAAGTTTTGTAAAAAGTTTGGAAGGAGTAAGAGACTCAGGAATTTTAGAAGATCCAGTACTTCAAGATGTAAAAACAATGATAGAAATGTCATATCAAAATGGTACAATTGATGAGTCCATAGATTATTTTAATGAAAAATATCCTTTCTATATGGTAAAAAACATGAACCAATTGTTCTTACAAATTACCAAAGAAGGTGCAAAAGACTCAGGAGAGGCATTAGAAAACATGAGTCAAGATATCGACTCTCTAGTAGAAAGTGTATATCGTGATCAAGCAGATCGTAAAAATTTCCATAAACGTTTCATTACATTTGGTTTAGCGTTATTCTTGCTCGTTATGGCGATGCAGTTCTTACTCGGAACAGATAGTTATATCGAATTATTAGATGTATGGTATGTAAGACTTGTATTACATGCGATTATAATTGTAAATGCTTACTTCTTATTAAGTGGTGAGAAATATTATAATCAAGATTTGGGGGTAGAATAATGGCTATAGAAATATTAATTATAGGAATTATTTTCCTTTTCATCATGAACTATACAGGTAGAATTAGTGCAAATCGTTTTATTGCGGACAATGAAGTATATTTTAGAAAGCTAAAAGAAGACGATTGGGATTTTTATGTAAAAGCAAAATATGGTGAAGGTGTAAACGGTGATACTCTTTTTAATAAAAGAATCCGTAACGGTTTAATTACGATTATTGTTTTAGTATTTTGTTTTATTTCTAAACTAAACTATGTTACGCTATTGTTTTGCTTTATTGGAGGATTTTTAGTATTTAAATTAGATTACTTCAATATTAAAAAATATTACAAAGCACATTTACATGAAATTAATTCTATGTTACCGCATTACTTAAAAAGTTTAGAAATTTTAATCCAACACTATACTGTTCCAGTAGCAATTGGAAAATCAATCAATGATGCTCCACCAATATTCCGTGAAGGACTACAAGAACTTATCAACGAAATTAATGCTGGTAATGATAAAATTGATCCTTATGTAAATTTTGCAAGGCAATATCCAGTAAGAGATTCAATGCGTATGATGCGTTTATTATATCGTCTAAGTTTAGGTCGTCAAGAACATAAACAAGATCAATTATTAGCATTTTCAAAAACTATTTCAAACTTACAACAAAAAGCAAGAGATACAAGATACAAAGAACGTCTTGAAAAAATGGAATCTAAAACTATGAGTATGTTAATTACAACAGGCCTAGGAGTTATGATTTTACTAATATTTGCGGTTTTAATGTTAATGGGTATGTAAAGAATAAAGAAATTTATTCTTTTTTTTTGCAAAAGTACCAGGGAAAAATGCAAAAATATTGATTTTTTTCTTGGAATAAAATATTCAAAAAAATATGATGCTTAATGAAATTTATAAAAACAAGCTTTGACTTCTAGTTTTATTCTTGCTATAATAACTATCCAGTTGTAAGTGAAATTTAAAAGAAATGACTAGAAATAGTCAACCTTTATCATAAAATAATTGATATTATAGCAAAAAACGATTATAATAAAAATATGTAAAAGGGTAGGTAAAACGATATAGTAGTGTGAAAGGCTTATATAGAATAACAATAGTATATACTGCTATATACCTACCATAAATAAGAGGAGGTATATATAAATGAAAGAAGCAACTGGAGAATTAAATATGACAGTCGTTACAGTAGTAGCAATTGCAGCAGTGGCAGCATTCTTCTATGCATTTATTTGGCCAAGTATTAAAGTAAATATCTTAAATAGTACGAAATGTTCTGCAGCAACATCTTGTCAATGTTCAGGAAAAACATGTAATTGTACATATTGGGATGAGAATAACAATGCAGAATCAGTAACTTGTCCAAACAACAGTGAAAATGCTGCAAAATAATAATTAAGGAGTCAAAAGGATATGAAAGAGGCCACAGGAGAACTAAATATGACAGTCGTAATCGTTGTAGCGGTAGGAATCCTATCGGTCTTTTTCTTTGCCATTGTATGGCCAAATATTAAAAATACATTTATTGCAACTAATAAATGTAGTGATGCAGTTTGTGACAAGAGAACATTAAATAATGGTATTGTTACATGTAGATACTATAAAAATGGCAAACAAGAAGGCACAGAATTTCAGTGCCCTTGGAAAGGATAAAATGAGGTGATTTAGCATGAGAGAAGCAATCGGTGGCACTTGGTTGTTTCAAATCGTAATCTTCTTTATCTTGCTTTTCACTGGTTACATGTGTTTATCCATTAACCATTCGAAAGCATTTAATGTAAAAAACAACATTGTAAATACCATTGAAAGAGAAGAAGGCGTTAATTTAAGCAGTCCAGAAAATGACCCTGCTATAAAAAAAATAGTAGAATATTTGAAAGATAATTCTTATAGGACAACTGGAAAATGTCCAGACGATTATGTAGGCTTTAATCGGGATGGAGAATTAGATAGTCGTAATTCAGCTTTTTGTTTAAAAGAACAAGAAACAAGAAGTTCTAGTGAACTCCCTACAATGAGTTATTATCGTATTGTTGTATTCTATCAACTTGACTTACCGATTTTTAGAAGTGTATTTGAATTTCGTGTTTCTGGCGATACTAAAATAATGACGCATTCTAAAGAGGTGAGAGCATGAGAGAAGCAATTGGTGGAACTTGGTTGACACAGTTAGTAATTGGTTTTATGTTAATATTTGTTGCTTTTCTAGCTTTATCTTTAAATTATACAAAAGCATTTAAAATAAAAAATGAATTACTAACCATTATTGAAAAAAAAGAAGGTTTAACAGATGGATCAAATGGAAGTATTGCCATTATCAATAATTATTTAAAAGCTAATAACTATGGAGTAACCAAATCTTGCGAAGAAGGAAGTTATGGTGTATCTGACTTAAATAGCTATTCAGCAGAACTTGTTACAAATACAAGCAAAAAATATTATTATTGTGTAACAAAAATAAAAGCACCATCTGCTAACAATAGTGGAAAATCTTATTATCGAGTAGGTATATTTTTCTATTTTAATATACCCGTATTAGGAGATATTTTTAAATTTGATGTAAATGGTGAAACAGGAGATGTAATCGTCCCTGCAGACAATTTAATTGCGAAGGAGGCATAAAAATGAATGTCATTGTATCTAATAAATATCAATCATTATTAACAACTTTAGATATAGATATTATTAAAAATATAAATGGAGAATTTGAGGTAGAAGATTTAGTCAACCAATTTAGAAATTTTTATTATAATAAAATGGTCCTAGATATTACTGCATTAAAGAATTATCAAGATATTGAAACTTTACAAAATTTATCGGTTAATATGGATGTAAGTAATATTATTATCCTTTTAGATGATTCTGAGGTTGTAAATTCTCCAAAATATTTATCAAGTTTAATTTCTATGGGAATTTATAATTTCACAAGAAATATAGATGCGATTCAATTTTTAATTCATAATCCCAATACTTATAAAGATGTAGCACAATATCATCAATTAAATAGTGCAGGAACGAATGCAGAGGATACAAGTACGAGTGAAAGTTCTAGTAGTAGTGGAAGTTATGAAAAACTATCTTTACGTGTTATTGGTATTAAAAATGTAACCAATCATGCTGGTTCTACAACATTAACCTATTTATTAAAAAAACAATTAGAAAAAAAATACGAATGCCTTGCTGTAGAAGTGGATGAACATGATTTTATCTATTTTAACGATAAAACTTTAAAAACAACGTCAAGTCTAGATTTACCAGCTTTCATTGCTACCAATAGTGAAACAGAAGTTATTCTTGTTGATTTAAATGATAGAGGAAGTATTAGTGCTTGTACAGACGTAATTTACTTAATTGAACCAGGTTTAATTAAATTAAACAAATTAATTCGTAAAGATAAACGTGCCTTTGAAAAATTACGTGATAAAAAAATTGTTTTAAACAGAAGTATTTTAAACAGTAAAGATATTAAAGATTTCGAATACGAATCAAAGAGTAAAGTTTTCTTTAACGTTCCTTCTCTAGACGATAAATTAGATAATCAAAGAGTATTAGAAGAACTTTTAATAAAGTTAGGATTTACTCGTTTTGAAGAAGAAAGTGGAGAAAATGCTAAAAGTAACAAATTGTTTGGTATTTTTAAATCCTAATCTTTAACAAAAAAGATGAATATTAATGATTTCTTAAAACTAAGAAGTTTGTCTTTTTTTTGATGATTTAAAACGGACAAAGGCATTTTATAACTATAATAGATTGTAAAAACAAAGTAAAAAGTGTCAATTTACATTGTAAAACTTGACAACGGCAAAAAGAACATATAAAATGAATGTAGATATATTTGAGAAAGAGGTATAAATTATGGACTTATTTTTAACGTTAGTAGATGATATTACAATAGGAAAAGAGGTTGGTTTTTGTTACGCAACAGCTAATATTTGGCAAATTATAGGTTATGTTTTATTAGTGTTTAAAATTGCTATTCCAGTGTTATTAATTATTTTTGGTATTATTGATTTAGGGAAAGCGGTTATTGCAAGTAAAGACGATGAAATTAAAAAAGCGACTGGTGCTTTAGTAAAAAGAGCGATTGCTTCCGTTATTATTTTCTTACTACCGACAATTGTAACATTTATTATGGGTGTTATTTCAGATTTTAAAGAAAATGTTAAAGAAGATTTTAAAGTATGTAAAACCTGTATTTCAAGTCCAGGTGGAGAAGAATGTAGCGCTAGAGCAAATGAAGCATGGAAGTAAGGGCAATGTAAATTGCTTTTTTTTATGTCCTATGATACTATTTTAACTATAGGGTGATACAAAAATGAAGGAAAGTCTAGAAAAAATAAAAGCTTATATAAAGAGTAATCAACAAAAAGTAGTTTTGTTTGGTGGAGTTGCGCTTGTAATGTTTATCATTATTATTGCTATTTCTATTGCTGTAAAAATGACGGGAGTAAAGATTACATATCAAGAATTGGAAACGAAACTAGCAAGAGCTGCCTATGAGTATTTACAAGAATATCCAAACGAATTACCAACAGAGGGAAAAACTACCATATTAAGTGCTTCTACTTTAATTGAAAATAAAAAAATAAAAGAACTAAAGAAATATGTAAAAGATGCTACTTGTACAGCAAATGTTCAAATAAGTTATGAAGAAAGTTCTTATGATTATCAAGCCTATTTAACTTGTGATACTTATAAAACAGAGAATTTATTGGATGTAATTAAAGCAAAGACCGATAAATCACAAACAGGCGATGGTCTTTATGAAATAAATAATGAACTTGTGTTTCGTGGAGAAAATCCAAATAATTATGTCAGTTTTGCAGATGAATTATGGCGTATTGTAAAAATTGATAAAGATAATCGTATTAAAATTATTCTAACGGAAACCAAAGATACAGATATCTATGGAACTTGGGATAATCGTTACAACTCAGAAAAACAGTCTACTTATGGAATCAATAATTATGCTTTAAGTAGAGCCTTGCTAAAAACAAATGAAATATATACTTCAAAATATGAGTCTTTAAATAAATATTTAACTAAATATGATCTTTGCGTTGGAAAAAGATTAGAAGAAAGTGTAGAAAAAAATGGTAGCTTAGAATGTAGTGAAACAATAAAAGAACAAATGATAGGTTTACTTCCTGCATATGACTTTATGAATGCGAGTTTAGATGGATTATGTACAACAATTACAAGTCGTGAATGTCAAAATTATAATTATTTAGTAAATATGAAAAATAAATGGTGGACAATGACAGCAGATTTAAAAGATACGTATTCTGCTTTTGGCATTTCTTATAGTGGCGTTGCAAATTCAGATTATACATCTAGTAATTCCATTTTAAGATATGTTTTAGCATTAAATGGTAGAGTTCTTTATGAAAGTGGAGAAGGAACTCAAGAAAATCCATATGTAATAAGGTGAATGAATTTTGCCTTTTTATTTTGGTAATATATTGGTATAATGGGTTATAAGAAACGGTGATAGTTTATGAAAATAAAAATATTCTTTATAATTTTGATAATGCTATTTATAATACCAATATATGTAGATGCGGAAAGTATATGGATTTATGAGGAACAATTAGGAAATCCTTATTTAGGGGTCTGTTCATATAAATATGATAATGGTCTTATGGACGAGAGTAAAGAAACTGCTAGAATAAATATTTACTATGATTTAGAAAAAAATGAATGGGCAGTTGCATGGGCTCAAGATAATGGGACCTGGAATGTTTTGAAAACAGGTAGTTTCAGTAAAGTGTTTTCAAAAAGTGGGACCAATGTATTTATTGATCCGACAATAACTGGAGATCTGAGCAAAGGATTTAAGTGTCCTGAAAAAGCTTGGATTGTTACTTCTGGCGCTTCGGTTAGGCCTTGTTTTAGTAGAGATGGCTCTAATTATTGTGATTATTTGCCAAATGCAACTTCTACACGTCAATTTAATTTTAGTGTTGATTTAGACACATTTATCATGGAGTGGATTTCCAAACAAGAATATTCTTGTGGACTGTTAAGAGCTCCTAATTTAATTATAAATATTACAGAAGATTTAATAGATAGTATAAAAAAACAGAAAGTGTATAATAGAGAATTACCAGGAGTTATGATTGACATAGTAAAGCAAAAAAAATATTTAACGCTTATGGAAAACAAAATGAAAGAAATAAAAAATCAGTGTGATCAAGAAGTTTTAAATGATAGTAATTTATCAAATGATGAAAAAAGCAATATGTTGATTGCCAATCAAGAAGGGCTTAATTTAGCTCAAGATGCTCTTTCTAGATATGAAAAAGAAACCCAACAACATCCAGCAGAAGAAGAAAAGAAAGTAGAAACAGAGGAAACATCAAAAATAGAAAACTTTTGTAAAGAACCAAAAATTTTAAAAGCCTTTCGCTTTATAGGATATTTATTATTAATAGTGAAAATAGTAATTCCAATTTTATTGATAGTACTAGGAAGTACAGATTTTGTAAAAGCAGTTATTTCATCGGATGCAGATGCTGTTAAAAAATCAACACAAACATTAATAACGCGTGTAATTGCTGGAGTAGTTATTTTCTTCTTACCAACAATTGTAAACTTTGTATTTAATTTAATACCTAGTCAAAGTGTAAGTAGCACGGAACAATGTCGAACTTGTATTTTCTATCCAAATCGATGTAAATAAAATACTTTTTTATAGAAAATCACAAATTTTAATAAATTTAAAGGCTTTTGCCTTTTTATTTTGCAAATAAATTGTTATAATGGGGATGTAGGAAAAATTGGTGAGATTTTATGAAGAGAATAAAGTACTTTATTCCATTTATAGTGATGATAATGTTTTTGAACTGTTCTATTGCAGTTGCAAAAACAACTCCAAACGGAATACAAATCATAGAAAATGAAGAAAATTCTTTTCGTTTAACATGTTATTATTACGATGGTTCAATTATTTACTTTAGTCGTCCTGTAGCATCAGAAACAGGAACAACTGGTGGAAATAAAACGTATAGTTTACCTGATTTAAAAAATGAAACATTAAGAAACTATAAATTTATGGATGCTAATGGTAATTTAGATTGTCCTAAAGTTATCATTATAGATGAGAGTGCAAATAATCAAATAATTGGATTTGATGATGAATTTGTTGGTACATTAGGTGGAATTCACGGTTTGAATTTGAACACAAGTGAAAGTAAATGTGAAGGTATTTGTGAAAATATTTTGAGCTATACTTCAACCAATGATGAGAATAATGCAAATAATACAAATAATGGTTTTGAAATAGGTACTTTGGATTGTAAAGGGATTTTTAAAGGTGAGTTTGGTAAAATTTTAAAACAAATTTTAGATATATTGAGATTTTTAGTTCCTATTTTAATTATTGGACTTTCCGTAGTAGATTTTATTAAAGCATTAGCTGCTCAAAATCAAGACGAATTGAAAAAAGCTTCCCAAAAGTTTATAAAACGACTTATTATAGGAATTATAATATTCTTATTGCCAACAATTTTAGAATTTGTTTTAAATTTAGCTGGCATTGAATATGGGGTATGCCCTATAGGTGAGTAATAAAGAAATAAGGAGGTAATGCATATGCTAATACTTACTAATATTTTTGGATATTTAAAATACGGTTTTTCGGGATTATGTCTACTTATAGATAGTATTGTCTATTGGTGTGTATGTAAATTATTTATGCTTTTTGAAGCATTAGCTAAAGTAGAATTTATAACCCAATCTGATTATCAATCTATAGCAAATAAATTTTATGTAATTATTGGTATTGTAATGTTGTTTTATCTTACCTATTCCTTACTAAAAACATTAATTAATCCTGATGATTTTAATAAGAATATGGGAAAAATAGTTACGAATTTAGTGGTATCCTTGATTTTAATAGGGATTGTCCCCATATTATTTTCATATGCTTTTCAAGTACAGAATGCAATTTTACAAGATAATATTATTGGTAATTTGGTTTTAGGGACTGAAGACAATGGTGAAGCAATTCAAGATAATTCAATAGGCAAACAAGGCGGCGCAATGACTGCTACCATATTAAGTGCTTTTTTGAATCCTGGCGAAGGTGGAGAAAATTTTACAGGTGGAGAAGGTTATACTTGGAAAAATTTTTTAGCAAATATAATAATGGGACATGTTGGGACGGAAATTTTGGAAGATAAAATTGATAAGAGCATTTCAGGAGATGGCATTACTTGGGAAGAATTTATAGAAGATGCATCAAGTGGAAATGCTGGAGCTTTTTTAAATATCCCAGCTTTTGCAGAGCCTATCTCAAATGGCGAAGCAGAATATTTGCCAATTATAAGTACGATATGTGGTGTTTTTTTAGCGTATGTTTTAGTTTCATTTTGTATTGATTTAGGAGTGAGGGTAGTAAAACTTGCTTTTTACCAAATTATTGCACCTATTCCTATTCTTATGCGTGTTATCCCAGAAAAAAAATCAGTTTTTGATAATTGGATAAAAGGAACACTTGCAACATTTATGGAAGTATTTATTCGATTGTTTATTATGTTTATTGTTGTCTTATTAGCGCTTCTAATATTAAATCCAGATCGTTGGTCTGACAATGGTGTTGGTTTTATCGGAAATATTGTAGTTGTCTTAGGTTTATTTGCCTTTGCAAAACAAGCTCCAAAACTTATTAGTGATGTTAGTGGAATCAGTTCAGGTGATATTAAACTTGGTATCGGCGGAAAATTAAAAGGAAGTGGTTTCCTTGGTGGTGCTATTGCTGCAGCAGGGGCAGGAGCATTAGGTTTCGTTACTGGTGGTTTAGGCGGTCTTGCTGCAAGTGTAGCTAATGGTGCAGGTGGCTCAGGATTCTTATATGGTGCGAGCAATGGTTGGAAAAAAAAGGGAATGCAATTTAACAAACAAAGACAACATGTTTATTCTGATGTATTAGAACAAAAGGGAACTGCAGGATGGTTTGGCGGAAGAGCTTACTTTGATAAAAAGCGAGATAATTATAAAGACAGAGTTAAAGACGCTTATTTGGAAAGTGAAAAATCAAAAGTAAATGCAGCAGAAAATTCAACAAAATTTCAAAATATCTTTGATGAATTATATAACAAGAAAGCAAAAGAAAATAATGCAATTTACCAAGATGCTTATCAAAAGTTTATGGAAAAACAAACACAATTTGAAAAAGACAAAATGGCTAAGATTAGAGAGTTGCAAGAAAAATATCAACAAGAAAAAGAAGCATTTGACACAGACAAATTTAAAAAATTACAAACGTTACAGCTTCAATTAAACAAAGCGAATAATGAAAACGATATTGTTAAAATGGGTCAAATTCAAAAACAAATTGCAGAAACCCAAAATTCAACTTATTCTAAAACAGATAAAGCTGTAGCTCTATCAACTCAAATCAATCAAAAAAATGCAGAGCAATTTCATGATGAGAAACTTGAAACTATTATGCATAATGCTAGAATAATTGATGAAGCTGCGATTAGAAAAGAAGCACAAATTGCTTATAAAAAGGTTGATTCGAAATACAAAGCTAGTAGTACTTATGTTGCTAAAAGAGCTGCTGAAAAATCTGCAAAAGAGTGGCGTGAAAATCATGCTGAAGAAGCTGCAATTCAAGAGTCTATTTATACGAATGCATTTAAAAATGCTTCTAAAGAAGGTGGAAGTGTAGCAGGCTTTGGTGGTGCCACTGGTGGAGGAGCAAGTTCATCTAGCAGTAGTGGCAGTAGCAGTGGAGATAATAAATAAAAGGGAGGAATAAAAAGGGATGAATCATAATTATTTAATACCAGCAAATTCAAAAAAATCAATGTTAATACTTGGATTTTTTACTCCAATCGATTTAATTATCTTTGGAGTAGGGTGTACTGTAACGCTTTCTTTATTATTTCTATTTAATGATAAAGTAGAAATTGGTGCCTTACTATTAATCTTATGTCCAGCATTAATTTCATCATTCTTAGTAATGCCTGTTCCACATTATCACAATGTGTTGCAGTTACTAACAAATATGATTTTATTTATAGTTGGTAGAAAAAGATTTTATTGGAAAGGCTGGTGTATCTACGATGAAAAATAAAAATGTAGTAAGCAAATATACAGAAGATTGGGTGCCAATCAAACAGATTATGAATGGTATGATTCAGTTAGATTCTGGAGAATACGTAACAGGAGTAAAAGTAGCTCCTAGAAATATATTTATTATGGACCAAGGAACGCAAGATAACGTCATTGCAAACTTAAGAAACTTTTACAATACAATGGATTATGAATTTTGGTTAATTGTTGCGGATAGACCTGTAGACATTGATGTCCATTTAGCAGAATTGCAAATGAAATATAATAACGAAGCTAGTTCTGCTATACGAAAACTGATTATGCAAGATATTAATAAAGCGAATATGTTTATGAGTGCAGAATATAACGTTGTCGATACTGAATATTTCATACTATTTAAAGAAAAGAAACTAGATGTGGTTCAAAAAAGATTACACAATTTAATAAGCAACTTATCCACATGCGGATTAAATTCTACACAAACAACAAATAACGATTTAAGAATGTTAATGGATAATTTCTTTAATGGAGGACAATCCACAACGTTAGGAACGGTGATGTCAGAATGAATATAAAAGCTCAATTAGCTCCAAAAGGAATCGAATTTAAACCTACAGAAATGATTATTAGTGGAAAATATTGTACAATTTTAACAGTTGTAACGTTTCCAAAATACATATCTAAAGGGTATCTGGCAAATATCACCAATATTTCTGGTGTTAAAGTTGCAATCAAACATATTCCAATTGCTTTATCGACTTTACAAAGAATGTTAAATAAAGAAATCGCGGATTTAAAACAAAGATATCAAACTGAAAACGATAAGACATTTCAAGAGAGAATTCGTCAAGATTATGAATCTTTAGAACAGTTCATTCAAATGCTTGCAGCAACACAAGCAAGAATTTTTGATTTCCAAATGCATTTATTTATAACTTCTGACAGCAAAGAAGAACTAGAAATGAAAAAAATGCAAATTCGAAATTATTTAGACGGTATGGGAATGCGTGGAATACCTTTGATGTTCGAACAAGAAAAAGTATTAAAATCAATATTACCAATTTTTCCAAAACAAGATATCGAAAATCGCGTGGGAACACCAATTCCATCTGTTACAGTGGCTGCTATGTACCCATTTATCTTTGATAGCATAAAAGACCCAGGAGATAGTATTTTATTTGGTGTTGATTTCTCTGGCGGAGTGGTATTATTTAACCAATTTTTATATAAAATCAAAAAAGAAAATAATCGTAATAATGCCAATATGATTATCCTAGGAACTAGTGGTAGTGGTAAATCAACAGCTGCAAAATTATTAATTCGTGGTCATATTCGAAATGGATATAAAGTAGTATGTGTTGATCCAGAAGGTGAACTTGCAGAAATGACGAGAAACGTCGGAGGAGACTTCTTAGACCTTGGAAAAGGTGGAGATTTCGGAATGATTAATCCCCTTGAAATTGTTGTGGACGTTGATGAAACAGAAATCGAACAAGGTCTTGGTTATACAGTACTTACAAGAACTTTACAACAACTAAAAGCCTTCATGAAATACTATTCACCATCGATAGAAGAGGATGTTTTAACAATGTTTAGTGAAGTAGTACAAGATACTTATAAACGTTATAAGATTGATTATGATACAGACTTTACTAAATTAACTGCAAAAGATTATCCAACATTCGATGATGTATATGCAACGATAAAAGGAAGACTTTTATCTATGCCAGATAAAACCCATGAAAAAGATGTTATGGAACGCTTAGAGTTAAAGGTAAGACCTTTAGTCAAAGAATTAAAATATTACTTTACAGGACATACGACCTTACAGATTGAAAGCGACTTTATCGTATTTAACATTAAAGAACTTATGAACAGTGATGAAAATATTAAAAACGCTTTATTCTTTAATATTTTAAAATATGCTTGGGGCTTATGTTTAGATGCCGATGTTGATACAGTGATGTGTGTTGATGAAGCGCATGTATTGCTATCAACCCGTAACGAACTTGGAGCAGAATTTTTAGCTCAAATTCAAAGACGTAGTCGTAAGTATAATACAGGTACAATTATTATTACGCAACAACCAACAGACTTTGCTGCCCCAAATGTTTTAGTTCATGGTAAAGCGATATTTGATAATGCATCTTATTACTTAATCATGGGATTGCGTAAACAAGCTACTGAAGATTTAAGCAGATTAATTGATTTAAATGATGCTGAAATAGAAACAATTAAATATTACAATCAAGGGGAAGGACTATTTATTTGTGGTAATAGAAGAATGCGAATTAATGTTATCGTAACCCAAGAAGAGCTAGATAGTTTTGGTTCTGGTGGAGGACTATAACACATCGAAGTAGGTGAAACTTTATGGACTTCAATGAACAAGATGAATTACAAGAAGAACAAAAAGAAGAAATTCAAGATAATTCAAATGATGAAATAAATGAAAATGAGCCGGTCAGTGAATCGGATTCTTCTGATTCAGAAATCATTGAGGGTCCTATTGAAAATGCTAAAGCTCAAATGTCAAAAAAGGATTATAAAAAATTAATAAAAATTTCATTATTTGGCGGTGTAGCAGCTATAATTAGTTTAATTTTTATAGGACTAATACTTTATACAGATTTTGATTTATTTGGTGTTGGAGAGCCAAAGCCTACTTATTATCAAGGGCCAGCATGCGGAAAGGTGTTTTTAACTTGGGAAGATGAAGAGTACTTAGAAAAACATCATTTATCACCTACAACAAATCCAGCAGAAGTAGATTTATCTGATACAGAGCGTTTTCATTACGAAGAATACGATTATGATACTTATATTAGCGGAATTGTTTGGACAGACAACAAAAATGTATTAGATGTAGACAATGAAGTAGTTTATCAAGCTATGGGAGTAGCAGCAAGAAGTAGGCTTATTTCAGAGTTGCCTGATAATTGTGTTGTATTAAGAGATTATAATGAACAAGCAAAAAGCTTTACAAAATTAGATGGTAGCGAAGAAAAGTATACGGAAATTACGCAGGCAGTACAAGCAACTAAAGGAATTATCATTGGTCGCGATAATATTATAATTGATGCAAGATATGATGCTTTTAGCTATACAAAAAAAGGAATAGCAGAAGAAGAACCGCAAGATAGTAACTTTTTTTACCACATGATGAATGAAAACGAAGAAGGGACAAAAGTAATACCTGGTGATTGGGTAGATGATATAGCAAAATCAAGAGGTTTAACTTTTCGTACCAATGTAATGAAACATGTGAATGATACGAATAAATTTGGTTCTATGAGTTTATATGGAGCAAAATACTTATTAGAAAAAAAAGATTCTTTATATGAATTATATAGAATATTAGAAACTTATTATGGTAGAGATATTGAATACTATACTATTTTCTCTGCTTTTAGTAATGAATATAATTTTAATAGTGGCTACAGTCTTATTTCTATGAAAAGTACAACGTTATCTCGAGAAGAATTTATAAGACTAGTGCAAATTTACGGTAACTCTAAAGGTGGAGGAGCAAAAACATTAGCTGATAACGCAGGAATGATTTATGACATGGCTGTAGCCAATGGAATAAATCCAGAACTTGTTTTAGAAGGATATTCTCCAGGAGCCTCAAAAAATAACTATTGGGGATATGGATGTACAAATACAGGTGGTTATGAAGCTTGTAAATCTTATAGTAGTTTATCAGAAGGAGTATCGGCATTCTTACAGTTTGTTGCAAAATTTAACACTTTAACTGAATTAATGAGCGTATATGCTTATTTAGGAGATTATTGGTATAATCCAGGATCTTGGGGAACTGGAGGCTGCGTTTATGCTAGTGCAATTTATGGAAGCGATATTCCAGAGCGAGTTAGAAATGCTTGTGCATCTGGAAAAACTTGTACAACAGCAGGTGGTGGCGATTGCGTTGCGACAACAGATGAAGATAAAGAAGCATATTTAGTTTATCAATCACAATCCATGATAAATGCACGAAAAAAGATATTTGGTTTAGATGCAGATATTTATGAACCGTCAGGAAGTATTGGAGAACCCGGAGTAGGAACTTGTACAATTTTTGCTCAAAGCGATCCAAGATGGGGAATTTTAAAATTAGGAAACTCAAAATCTACAGTTAGTGGTTCAGGTTGTGCTGTAACTTCTGTTGCGATTGCCATATCTTGTTCGGGAACACAAATCAATAATGTAGCAAACTTCAATCCAGGAACATTAGTGCGAAGAATGAATGCAATAGGTGGTTTTTCTGGAGCTAATATATATTGGAGCAACAAAGCCATAACTGAATTTGCACCTTCATTTCAATTTGTAAAAACATTGAAAATGGAAGGCTGGTCAAATGATAGAAAATTGAATGAACTAAAAAGTAGTATAGGTAATAATATAAGTGCTATTTTACATTTTAAAAATGAAGCTCATCCGCGTGGTCATTATGTGGTTTTAAAATCCATTTTAGGAAATAATTTTGTTGTATATGATCCTGCTGGTGGAAAAATAAATACTTACAGCGTTAACGACTTTGATGGTTTCGTAACTTATAGATATTAAGGAGAAAAAATGAAAAAAATAATAAAAACACCCGCTTTTTGGGTCATTATAAGTTTAATTATATTTGGACTAATTGCAGTACTAGTATTGATGAAGGAAGAAAAATATGGATATTTATTACTTTCTGATATATCTTCTTATAAATGTACAAAAAAAGAATGTAAAAAGATAGAAAATACAAAAATAATAGAAGATACTCAAAAAGGAAATTTTCAAGTTTTTCAAAATTTTGAAAGTGTTGGTTTGTATAGAGTAGATTATATTACTAAATGGAATTTTTTTGATAGTAATAATACTTGGGAAAATATAACTAGCAGTTACATTGCTGGAACAGAAAGTTTAGAATTAGAAGTAAAAAAATATGAAACAAGAACGATGAATCCAGATGAACTTGCAATTCTACAGAAACATCTTAATGAAAATGATATTACTACGTATACAAGTTTGGAACAAAATGAAGTTTTAGAATATGATTTTAATAAAAATGGTAAAAACGAAAAAATTATTCTGGCCTCTAATGTTAATGATGAAACAGATGATGAAAAACTATTTGCTATTGTGATACAAATTGTAAATAATAAATCCTCTGTTTTACATATAGATGTATATAATCAATATGAGAACTATGAAGTCCCTTCTTATAGTATAAAGGGTATTATAAGCATGTTTAATCAAAAAGAAGACCATTTAATTCTTTTAAAAGGTTATTTTAGTGAAGTAGGTTTACCATCTACATATCTTTATAAAGTCGAAAAAAATAAATTTGAAACTTTAGATAATTCGAAATAAAATAAATTGCTAAATAAAAAATATTATAGTACAATAAAAAAGAAATTTAAGTACAGATTTTTATCAAACGGAGGAATGAGAAATGAAATTTAAAGTAACCCCAAAAGATTTTACAATGTTTGTAGTCTTTTGTATATTTTTATTATATTTATGTGCTATAGCAGTTTTAAACTTTACAGCATTCTTTGAAGAAGGAGAGTTCTATGGTTTAAACCCTTTTCCTGCTTTTGTAGGACAAAACTTAGTATTAACAATACTTATGTTTTTCATTGCTATGATCATTATTTTCACTTCCGTTTCTTCCTATATTTTTGAACGTGAAAAAGGTTTTGGTTTAAAAGTCAAAGAAAAAGAAGAAAAAGGATATTCTAGGTGGAGTAAAGACAAAGAAATCAAAGAAGATAATAACGTAGAACATGTTGTAGCAAGTGATCACAAAGTAGATGCAGCGGGCATTCCGTTAATCAATAATGGCGAAGATATTTGGGTTGACAATGGAGATTATCATAACTTAGTTATTGGATCTACTGGTTCAGGTAAAACGCAAACGATTGTTAAACCAATGGTCAACTTACTATCTAAAAAAGGCGAAAGTATGATTATCACTGACCCTAAAGGTGAAATATATGAATATAGTGCTGAATACTTAAAAGAACAAGGATATAAAATCATTGTTTTAAACTTTAGGGATCCAAAAAACGGAAATGCTTGGAATCCATTAACGCTTCCTTATCAATATTACAAAAATAAAAATGTGGATAAAGCAACAGAGTTATTAGATGATGTTGCCTTAAATATTATAAGAGACCCAGATAGTAAAGATACACCTTTCTGGGAAAACAGTGCTGCAGATTATTTCTCTGGTCTTGCTCTAGGATTGTTTATGGATGCCAAAGAAGAAGAAGTTAACATCAACTCTATTAACTACATGAGTAGTGTAGGGGAAGAAAGATTTGCTGCAAGTAACTATATAAAAGAATACTTCCATCTAAAAGGTGAAGATTCAAGTGCTTATATCTTTGCATCTGGAACCATTAATGCTCCAAAAGATACGCAAGGTGGTATTACTTCTACATTCCGTCAGAAAATTCGTACATTTGCATCACGTGAAATTTTAAGTGAAATGCTTTCTTATAGTAACTTTGACATGCGTGATATAGGTCGTGAAAAAACAGCTGTATTTATGATTATTCATGATGAGAAGACAACGTACCATAGTTTACTTACTATTTTCATTAAGCAATGTTATGAAACTTTAATTGATGTTGCGAAAGAACATGGTGGAAAACTTCCTTATCGTACTAATTTTATTCTAGATGAATTTGCCAATATGCCACCACTTAAAGATGTAGATTCTATGGTTTCGGCAGCACGAAGCCGTGATATTAGATTTACCTTTATTATTCAAAACTTTGCTCAATTAAATGATGTATATGGTAAAGAGGTAGCAGAAGTTATTAAAGGAAACTGTGGTAACTGGGTGTATTTAATTAGTACTGAAATGGCTGCTTTAGAAGAAATAAGTAAAATGTGTGGAGAAGTAAAATCAAAAGAGAAAGATAAAACAGCATCGACTCCTTTAGTTACAGTAACGGATTTACAAAAATTGAAATTATTTGAAGCTATTATAATGCGATTAAGAAAATATCCATTTAAAACTAAGTTAGAGCCAGATTTTAAAATGGATTGGGGAATTAAGCGTGAAAAAGCAGAATTACCAACTCGTGAGGAGAAAAAAGTAGCCCTTTTTGATCTTAAAAAATATGTGTCCGAAGAAAAAAGGAAAGCTATGTTAGAAAATTTAGAAAATGGTGGGAATACTCCAAATATGGGTCTTCCTAATATGCCAGGTATGCCAAGTATGCCAAGTTTTGCACCACCTAGTGGAATGCCAAATATGTCTAGTATGCCTAATATGAACAATATGAATAACAACATGTCACCATTTGGGGCACCAAATCCATTTATGAAAGATGCTGACCCATTCAAAACACCGAACCCTTTCTTAAACAATGCTCCAATGTCAAATGAAGATATTGATAGAATGATTGCAGATATCGATAAAAAATTAAAAGAACTAGATGAAGAAGAAGCAAGACAAAAGGAAGCTGAAAAGAAAGCCAAGGAAGAGAAGAGTGAACCTAAAAAAATACCTGATGAACCAATAAAAAAAGAAGAACCTACTCCAAAAGTAAAAGAAGTGGTAACTCCAGATAAAAAGAACGAAAAGAAAAAAATAGAAAAAGAGTTGGAACTTCCCAATAAACCAAAAATCAATATTGATGTTGATAGTGTAATTGTAAACGATAATATAATTACAGATGATGAATTTTTTGATGATTTCTTCTCTGACGAATAACCAAAATTGAGCCCTATAAAGGGGCTTTTTCTTTTGAGTATGTCTTTAGAAAGACAAGAAAAAGTACTTAGTCTATGTTATAATAGTTTTATAGAAAAAGGTGAAGCTTATGAAATGTATACTTATGAATAAAAATACCGAAGTTTTAACTGCTGAATATGAACCAGAGTTGAAAATATTTATTGAAATCATAGCAATTAAAAACATTGATTATGCTCCCTTGATTTTAAAACAGTCTTATGAAAGAGATGAAAACATCCGAGAAGAATTATCGGATTGGTTTAAGGGCAGGGGAATACCTTCTTTTCGTGATAACTTAGATTTATTACTTGCCAAACTAGACGTTTCAGCACCTTCTGAATTATTAGACAAAGCTTTCGGTCTTTCTTTATCGGACCAATATTGGATTAAACCTTTTGATAGTACAGTAGAATATAAAGACATCAACTTCTTTGCGCATGATTTTGATGATGCAGACTTTACGAACGCAACATTTTCTAACTCTAATGACTATAGCACAAAAATTAGTTTGATTTCACCTAATAACACAACGGATGGAAGACTAAAAAAAACATGGATTATTGAAGATGGAAAAAGATATTTACTTAAAGGTGGTTATAAAACGGAGGTTATGCAGCCCTTTAACGAAGTACTAGCAAGTATGATTAGTGAAAGGCTAGGTTTTTTTCATGTTCCCTATACTTTAGAGGTAATTCATAACAAAGTTGTTTCCAAATGTCCTTGTTTTATTCATGAACATACCGAACTTGTTTCAGCCTACCAAATCTTACATAAAAACTGCCATAAAGAAAATGCTTATGAAGAATATATTCAAATTTTAGAACAACACGGCATTAAGAACGCAAGAACGATGGTAGAAAATATGTTTATACTAGATTATTTAATTTTAAATGAAGACAGACATTTAAATAATTTTGGGATTATACGGAATGTCGAAACATTAGAATGGGAAAGTGTAGCTCCCTTATTTGATAATGGCGAGTCTTTAAATATAATCGATTACAATGAAGAAGAACTGATTATTAATGGCCAAGGAAGATTTTTTTACAAAGTGGATAAGTTTGATACAATTATTCCACAAATTCAAAATAAAAAAAGATTTGATTTATCTAACTTAGAGGGAGTAGCAGAAGAATTTGAAGATGTACTACATCAATATCAATCAGTTACACTCATGACAGATCGAAGAATTAACAAAATTTGTACTTTGCTATATTCCCAAATTGAAAAATTAAAAAAAGCGTTAGAATAGTAAACTTAACTCAAAGAAAAGTAGTTATTAATCATCTGTTTTTTTTCAGCTACCACATATAATATAGTGGTGATGTAAAGTGAAAAGAATAGATTTGAATGTTTATAATTCCACCATGGGTACTTTAATCGATGTTTCTGATGAAATTACTTACAAACAAAATCCTAATCCAGGAAGTATCAATATACCTTATGAAAAATTATTATTAAATTATAAAGAATTATTAAATAAAAATAAAAAATATTATATTATGTGTTTAAAAGGTGTTCATAGTCGTAAAGTCGTAAGTATTTTAGAATTTTATGGTTATGATGTAACGCAAGTTATGAGAAACAGTGAAAAAGTAAGTTAGGTTTGTTTAAACGGGAAAGATGTTTACATTGACATCTTTTTATTTGGCTAAAAATAAGTTGGATGTGGTATACTATTTTATAGTGATGCTTATGGAGTTTATTACAAATATAGACAGTTTAATCAATAGTTTTTTGACCAATATTGGCATTTATGGACCAATTTTGGGTTGTTTTTGTATTTTAATAGAATCGATACTTCCTATGCTTCCATTATTTGTATTTATTACAATTAATTTTCTTACTTTTGGTAGCATTCTAGGATTTCTTATTTCTTGGGTATTTACTGTTTTAGGTTGTTTAATGTCTTTCTTTTTATTCCGTAAAAAGATAAAAAATTGGTTTGATCGAAAAATGAAAGATAATAAACAATTAAAAAGAGTAATGGTTGTTGTTAATCATGTAAAATTAGAACAATTAACAGCCATCATCGCTGTTCCTTTTACCCCAGCTTTTTTAGTCAATATTGCAGCAGGGCTATCTAAAATGTCTGTAAAAAAATTTTTCATTGCTTTGTGTATTGGAAAAGTGTTTTTAGTATTATTTTGGGGTTTTGTTGGAACAAGTTTGATACAAAGTCTTACCCATCCAATTGCATTTGTTAAAGTAATTGTATTGGTTTTAATTGCTTTTATTGTCAGCAAAATCATTAATAAAAAATTTGAATTAGATTAAAGGAGTTTATATGGAGTACGTCATTTTAGGAATATTAATATTTATTGTTTTTTTGCTCATTATTCTTCTTGTTAAAGGAAAAGATAATAGCGATACTACAGAAAGATTGGGAAGGTTTGAAACCAATATTACCAAGGAAATAGGAGATTTCAAATTGAGTTTCGCAAGTGACCTACGTAAAGATTTTGAACATTTAAATGAGCAAATGCAAAATAAAATGAATTATATGAATGATAGAGTTAATGAACGATTAGA
Organism: uncultured Bacilli bacterium; assembly: GCA_949280095.1. GTDB lineage: Bacteria > Bacillota_I > Bacilli_A > RF39 > UBA660 > MGBC108787. The sequence continues at coordinate 1,670 of CASDHD010000003.1, read as the reverse complement.
TGATAATTTTCAAAAATCAAACAAAACATTCACAAGCATTTTAGAAAGACTAACTAAAATTGATGAAGCCCAAAAAAAGATTGATGGTTTAGGTGCTGAAATTGTTTCTTTACAAAGTGTTTTAACAGATAAAAAAACGCGTGGTATTTTTGGAGAGGTCAATCTAAATTATATCTTAACCAGTGTCTTTGGAGAAAATGCAAAAGGAATTTATGAAACACAGCATAAACTTTCGAATGGCTATATTGCAGATGCTATTCTTTATGCCCCAAGTCCTCTTGGTACAATATGCATTGACTCCAAATTTCCTTTAGAAAACTATCAAAGAATGACAGATAAAACCTTATCGAAAGAAGCAAGAGAAGTAGCCACTAAGTTATTTAAGAATGATGTAAAAAAGCACATTGATGCAATCAGTAATAAGTATATCGTTTTAGGTGAAACAGCAAGTGAAGCCATTCTCTTTTTACCAGCTGAGGCCATATTTGCAGAGTTGAATGCATATCATCCTGATTTAATACGAGAAGCTTACAATAAAAAAGTATGGATTACAAGTCCAACTACTTTGATGAGTACACTAACGACTATTGGGATGATTTTAAAAAATATGGAGCGTGATAAATATGCTAAAGTTATCCATGAAGAATTAAATAAATTGTCTTTTGAATTTGCCCGTTATAAAGAACGCTGGGATAAACTTTCTCGCAGTATCGATACTGTTACAAAGGATGTAAAAGATATTAATGTAACAACAGAAAAGATTACAAAGAGATTTAATTCTATCAATAGTGTAGATGTGGAAAAGTTGGAGCATCAAGAAAAAGATTAAATTTTTATACAGATTTGGAATCTAATTCCTAATTTGTATATTAAAAAGTATAGGAGATTAAATGAACAAGGAAGTTTTATTAGAGATTGTAAATCAGTATTTGTCTATTTTTCCAAAAGAAAAAAGAAGACAAAGAGAATTAATAAGGTTTTTGAAAAAATATGATCATATAGATTTAATAGACTGGAACAATTTTTATGGGCACATTGTAGCTAGTGGATTTATTTATGCAAAAGAAGAAAGTAAATTTTTAATGGTATTTCATAAAGATTTAAAATGTTATTTGTATCCTGGTGGGCATATAAATAGAGATGATAAAAATACTTTAGAAGCAGCAATAAGAGAAATCCAGGAAGAAACAGCTTTAAAGAGTTTAAAAGAAGTAAAAGTATGTCCAAATGATTTAGTGCCATTCGATATTGATATTCATAAAATTAATTATAATAAAAGATTAAATTTACAAAGCCATTATCATTATGATTTTAGGTATTTATTTACGATAGATAAAATAGAAAATGTACATATTGACACGGATGAATTAAAAGATTATAAATGGATAAATAGGGATGAATTAGAGCAAGATAAACGATTTGCAAAAGTAACAGAGAAAATAAAAGAAATAGAATAAAAAAATTCAGGAGGGTAAAATGGATAAACAAGAAGTAATAGAGGCTATAAAAGTATTAAGGAAATATAATTCTGAAACGAGTAATATTGAGGCTAAAAATGCTAGTGGTGGATTTCCTAAGAAATGTTACGATACATTTTCTAGTTTTGCAAATAAAAATGGTGGTTTGATTATTTTTGGGTTGAGCGAAGAAAATAAGTTTAAAACAGAAGG
>CASDHD010000002.1 GCA_949280095.1 uncultured Bacilli bacterium | reverse complement strand
ATCTAAAAAGAAAATAACTTTAGATGAAAAGTTATGGATAATAGTTGAAAATACGCATGAAGCACTAGTAGATAAAGATACCTTTAATTATGTTAATACTTTAAGAAAAAGAAATACTAGAAATTATGAAGTTAAGACAAACAGAGAAAAAAGACTGTTAGAAGGCAAATTGTTTTGCAAAGAATGCCAAAATAGACTAACAGTCCTTTATAGACAAAAGTTAGATTATTGGTCAGTTAATTGTAATAGATATTCTAGAGACCCAGTAAGAGGAAGATGCTATTCGCATTTTTATCCATATAATTATTTAGAAGAACAAATTCTAGAGCAAATAAATAAATCATTATCTAAATTTATTAAAGAACTTGATTTAAATGAATTAAATAATGAAGTTGTTAAAAATATTCATAAAGAAACATCTGATGTCGATAAAGTTATTAAGGAATTACAAATTGAAAAAGACAAAATAACTAATAGATTAACAACTCTATATAATGACAGGTGTGATGGTGTAATTTCTGCAGATACTTATAAGGTATTAGCAAATGAATCGGAAAACAAACTGAAACAGATAAATGAAAGTATTGAAAATGAACAAGTAAAAAAATATAAAATAAAAAATAAAAGTAGTGTTTTACCAGATTATACGAAAAAGATTAAAAAACTATTAGATTTAAATAAACCTAAAAAAGAATTGATTTATACTCTTATAGACAAGATAGTGATTGATAAAGATAGAAATATCACTATTAAATATAAATATGATGTAGTACAAGAAGTTACTTTTAAATATGAAAATAGAAATTTAGCAAGAAATCCATATGGTAGAAAAGGTAAAAATAATATATAATATTAGTAACTAAATGAGAGGTACAAGATTATGGAGAATAAAATTACTTTTTATAAATTAAATGGTGAAATCAATAGTGAAGAATTATTAAACGAAGAATCTTTAAGACATACTAATGGAATGATGCTAAAATGTTATATGAAAAATGGAGCAGAAGAAATAGGATTTGCTGATCCATATCGTACTTATGATAATGATTTTGATGATTCGGTTCATGACTATATTAATCTTTGGACATGGGATAATTTAGATGAAGATAATCATGAACTAATTGGAGATAATGATTCAAAATACAATCAAACTTTTAAAAGAGTAAATATTAAAGATATAATTCGTATTGAGGCAATACTTCATTCTAATCCAAGATGGGGTGGAAGATTAACAAATAGGTTTGATTATTTTGCATCTCGTTTTGCTAATAATAAATAATAAATTTACTCTTGTACCGCAAAATGATAAATTGTTGGTACAAGAGTAAAAAAATTTAATACAGTACTAATGGTAAATGAACCCATCAGGTGGCGATGGTGCGGAAGTAATCTACTCCTTACGTAATAGTGATCGTTTATCAAGTATTATTAGTGATAATTTTACGAAAGCAGGGCAGAATGTTCGCAAGTATTACCAAAGGAGATTACCAAGTAATCCAAACCAAGATTATTATTACATTTTAAGAAATACTCCAAATAACGAATCGATTATTGTGGAATATGGTTTTGCAGATAGTACTGGGGATGATGTAAGTCAGCTAAAGAACAATTGGGAAGGTTTAGCAGAAGCGGTTGTAAAATCTCTTGCTGAATATATTGGTGTACCTTATACTCCTGTATCTGCTGAAAATACATACATTGTGAAAAATGGAGACACTTTGTGGAGTATTGCTAGAAATAATGGCCTTACAGTGGATGAATTAAAAAAATTAAATAATTTAACAAGCAATGCTTTATCTATTGGTCAAGTATTGAAATTAAAAGAGGGTACTACTACACCTAGTGGAGATACCTACATAGTAAAAAGTGGGGATACTTTATATGGAATAGCCAATCGATATGGCCTTACAGTGGATGAATTAAAACGTATGAATAACTTAACCAGTAATACTTTGTCTATTGGCCAAGTGCTTAAAGTAAGTGGAAGTACAACACCTAGTGAAAGTGAAGAATACTACGTTGTAAAATCAGGAGATAGCTTGTATAAAATTGCCAATCAATTTGGAACAACAGTAGATGAATTAAAACGTATGAATAATCTTACAAGCAACCTATTAAGTATTGGTCAAAGGTTACGTATTCCAAATACGGAAAGTTATCAAACTTATACCGTAAAAAGTGGGGATACTTTGTATAGCATTGCAAGAAACTTTAATACAACTGTAACGGCTATTCAAAACTTAAATAATTTAGCAACGAGTGCATTGTCTATTGGCCAAAAATTATTAATACCATAAAGTAAAAATATGAAAAAATACTAATTTAATTAATGTAATTAAATTTGGTATTTTTTTATGAAATATAAGTTGCTTTTTCTGTAATTTAGAGTTAACATAAAGTACAAAAAATGAAATGCAGTTAAAAAAATAATAGGTAAAGAAGGTTGTATTAAGTGAAGGCAGAAACAAATCTAGTTTTAAAAAATATTAAAGATTATGAATCTTCTAATAACCATATTCCTTCTATAGTCAATCCAGATACTTTATTTAATTTTACAACTGACATTTCTTACCTTATTTTTCCTTTAAAAAATAAGATGCTTTCCCCAAGATATTGTGAAGAAAATATAAGTTATTTAAGAGTTCAAGAAGATAAAAAAAGAATTAAAAAAATATATATACCTATGAAATGTTTTTGCGATATAAATTTACATAGAATAAGGGAACATTTAAATTGGTATGGATTTTATGGATTAGCCTTCACTAAAGAATGGGCAATGCGAAATAACATTCAACCAATTCATTATATCAATCCATCTTCAAATTTTAGAAAAGACTTTACAAAGCATTTAATTTGGCATTGAAAACAATAAATTTGCCAGAATCAATTTTAGAAAAAAATTTGAAAAGTCAATTATTGTCTCAATTAGTATATATGAAACCATATTCGGGAAAAATGGAAAATCGGTTGCAAAAGAAAACATTAGAAAAATGTTTTACAGATGAATGTGAATGGCGATATATCCCAGATGTTTCAAAAACTGATTATAGCCCTATATATTTTGGTGATACTATTATTGATTTGGGGAATATAAAAGATCTTAGCGATTCCATGATTGAAAATAAAGAGATTTCTTTAACTTTTGAATATTCTGATTTAAAATATATTATAGTGAAAACGGACGAGGACTTTAGATTTATTGTAAAGGAGATAGAGAAATTTGCATTACCTAAAGAAGAACTTTATGATCTTATTTCTAAAATCATTATATGGGATAACGATGGAGGAGATTTTTAATGTACGATTTTAATAAGATTTTTAATCCAGATAGAAAAGCGCAATATAAATGTCCTGATGAATTAATAGATTTTTTTGGTAAAAAAGATTTACCATCTGATTTGGAATACAAAAAAGACAAAAATGGGAATTATATTGTAGTTGGAAAAACCGGAAAATTTAAAATAGATGGAATAAAAGTAATTTTATCTAAAGAGCAAGAAAAAGATTTAGGGAGTTATTATACTTTTGATGATTTGATGTATTATTTTTATAATTCACAAAAAACTATGCAGTTGGAACCAATTGAAAAAGGATTTATAATCCTCAATGGTAAAAAAGTAGCTCTTGAAAAATTGATGGTTAAGTCTTTTCTTCCCTATGAAACTTTTAAGCTAGTTGATGGTAAATTTCACATGATTCCTTCAAAATTTCCAGACCCTTTCTCCATTAAAATTGGTAATAGGAAATATAGTAGAGAGTTAATTGTTGCACGAGTTCCTAATAATAGTAAATACATTTTAAAATATCAATCAGATACATCTTCACCTTTGATAATAGATTGTACTTTTAATAGAAAAACGAAGGAAATTAGTTTTAATATCTCTTTAAAATTACAATTTGCTTCATCAACAAAAGACATAGTAGAAAGCGTAATGATATATAATTCTATTATAGATGGAAATGGATACGTAGATAATGTAAAATTACAAGAATTTTCTACAATGCAAAATAATAAGAAATTTGATGAAAATAGTGCTGCTTTTTGGGAAAAACTTTTAAAAATTGAAACTGAATTGGGAATAAAATTTGATATTCCAAAAGAAGATGTGGAATTTAATATAATATGTGAAGTAGAAGAATTATATCAAAATTTAATAAAAAAGAAACCAATAAAGTTTTACGAACATATAGATTGTTTAAATGGAAATTGGGAAGGTCAGGACTTAGAAATTATTAATAAAAATATAGGTAAATCTTTTTTGCTACAATTTAATACGGATTGTTATTTTAATTTATTTTCAAAAAAAATTAAACTTCCTACAATAAATATTGTATATAATTCAGCTTTAAAAAGTATTGAAAACAATAATAAACTTTTATTAGATAATGAAAATCTAAATAAAAAGATGTTTATAGTTAAATTGTGTTTTAAAAATGAAAAGGAATTAAATGAATATATGAAAAATCATAAAGAAAAAATATTTTGTAATTTCAAATCAGCTAAAACTATACAAGAATATTTAAAATAAAAAAGCCATATGGCTTAATACAATTCTTCACAAGTTCCAGCATCCGGTCTATAAAAGCAATGATTTCTATAACTTCCAGCTAATTTTTGTCCATACCAAGTAGATTGACAACTTGTATTTTTGGCAGGTGCATAGAACCATAAAGCATGGGTTGCAGGATAGTAGTATTCTCCACGTAATACTCTTTCTGCTAGATTTTTTTCATGAGTTGTAGGAGAGGCTTGGAACAAAGAAGAATTAACTCCTGCAAATTGATTTGCTTGGTAAATAGCATCAGTAATGCTACGAATATTTTTGAATGTTAAGCAATTAGCAACGCTTCGATTTACCACAACATTTCCTACCATCAGCATTCCAAGGTTTCCTTCTGCAAGAGCTTCTGCACGCATAATTCTTGCTAATAATTCCAGTTCTTTTGTCGTATAATTAATAAGCATATATATCACCTAGAATAATATATGAAAATATTTGCGTATTGGTTAAATGTTGTGTTATAATAACCTTGTTGAAAAAATTTTTAGGGGATTAGTTAAATGGTATAATAGGAGTCTCCAAAACTTTAGTTGGGAGTTCGATTCTCTCATCCCCTGCCAATTGAAAATCGAAGCCCACTAAGGTAGGCTTTTTTTATACTTGATAAAAGGAGACAAGTATGAATGAAACTGATAAAAAGAGTTTAGAAAATGCAAAAAGATTATTTACAAGTAATGAAATTGATACCATTGAAATAGGTACAGTAAAGGGATTACAACAAATTCATGAATCCTTGTTTAGAAATTTATTCGATTTTGCAGGAATAATAAGAAAAGAAAATATTTCAAAAGGAAATTTTAGGTTTGCAAATTCTCTTTATTTAGAAGATATTTTAAAAAAGATAGAATTAATGCCTGAGACTACATTAGACGAAATTATTGCAAAATATGTTGAAATGAACATTGCTCATCCTTTTTTAGAAGGCAATGGAAGAAGTATGCGTATTTGGTTAGACTTGATACTTAAAAAGAATATAAATCGTATAGTGAATTGGAAAGCAATAGATAAAAGGATGTATTTGCAAGCAATGGAACGAAGTCCTATTAACATTTTAGAAATTAAAACTTTAATTGAAAATAATTTAACAGACGATTTTAGTTTAGAGACAATTTTTAAAGGTATAGAAACTTCATATTACTATGAAACTGACGAATTTTGAAAAATTGAAATAAAGGTGATAGAAATGAAAATTAACAATGTAAGAAGCTTTCAACAATGAAGTTAGCATTATTATGGTTAACAAATTATGAAGCCTGTGCTTCTTTAAAAGATTCTTTTTACTTTGTTAAATATTTTGGCATAAACGAATTTGTAAATCGTTTTGTAATGTCTCACTCAAAAATAGAAGATAATATTGGTTTTCGTTTTCGTTTAGTAATCGATGCGGAGGAAACAAATGCTTTAAAGTCTTATTTATTAAGTAATAAAGACTTTGTTGCAAAATATATACTGTCTAATGACTATTTTGAAGGAACTCATTTGTATCAATTATATTTGCAATATCTTTCTTATGAATTAACTGACGTAGAAAAATATTTGTTTTTAGATGGCTATTTTCATATGATGGCAGATCTTTACGCAAAGGATTATACATTACAAAGAAAAAAATTAGAAAAAGAATTACGTTTGGTTTTTTAAGTTAGATTTGTAGAAACGAGGAAGTAAAGAATATGAAGCTATATCATATTGATCGTTCAGGACATATGAAAAGTGGAGATACTATTTCTTTAGTAAAAGATTTTTCTACCAATAAAATGAAAGTGAAAGAATACTACAAAAATGGTTTATCTTCTCATGGACTTTGGTATTATACTAGTGATGCAAGAGATAAAAATTTCTTTTTGGATGCTATTTTTGAATATGAAAGACTTTTACATTATCCTAAAAAGCTTTCTAGGTATCAAGCATTTTTTTGCTTTGATGCTCATGGTGTTATAGAGTTTATTAATATGAAATATCTTGAGGATATCTTTTATAAGATTTATGAAATTGAAGTAGATGAAAAAAGAGTAGAAAAACACAACATGTCACTAGTAAGGGGATGGTCTCATCAATCTATTATAAAATATGCTAGGATGTATTGGGAAGATTTGCCAGATGCTTATGATAAAGAAGCTAAAGTTATTTATGAATATTTAGTAAAATTACCTGTAATAATTGGTAAAGAGGTTTCTTTAAAAGAAATTAAAAAGCAAATAAACTAAAACATTGGTTTATTTACTTTAAAAAAAGTCTGTTTAGTAAATTTATAAAAGACTCTATACATAAATATAAATTAACGATGTAAGTAGTTAATATGACACTCATAAATAATAAGCTGTCTTTCATTTTTAAATGGAAGCAGATTTTTTTTATACAAATACAAAATAAAATGAATTCCATAAGTAAAAATAATATGACTTGTAGTCGCAATATAGTAAATCCATATTCATACATATATAAAAACATGCGATAGTAAGAATTAAAGATAAGGATAATTGAAAATGCTATTAGAGTAAGTAAATATCTTTTGACATTTTTACTATTATCAAGTGTATTTGTATAATAAAGGATATAAATAATGATACTAAAATTAATTAAAGTTACAAATAGTAATTGGAAAAAACCTTCTCTTGCATAACTTGCATAAGTGTATTCTGTTGGTAATTCTAAAAAATTGATTGTTAATTTTGAAATTTCTGAAATAAGGAATAGGACAAATACCATATTTATAATGAGAAGAATAGTTTTGATTATAGTCTCATTCACATTTTTGGTTTTTATTTCGTTATTTTGTTTCTCTTTTTTGCTTTTGCTCGCATTTCTGTAAATATTAAAAATGATAATAAAATAGAAAAGAATTTTTAGTAAATTGTTTAAAATAGTATCCCATTTTTCACTATTGTGTAGGAATGCTAACAAAGTATCAATAAAAGAATTAAAATATTGGTCTGCACTTGTTAATAGAGATAAAATAATAAAAGCGATGGGAATTCCAATTATACACCCTATACAAATGTTAGCAATTTTGGAAGTATTTATTTTTCTTTCCTTCTTCTTGAAAATAGAGAGCTCTTTTAGATTTTCTAATAATTTGTTTGGAAAAAGTTTAAAAATACATTTCCAAAAATGACGATTAAGCTCATATTTTTTATTTAGATAACTTAAGAAAAATATACTCATTACGAAAGGAAGTATAAATACATTAATTACTTTGTTACTTGAAGCAATGGGAATAAAGGAACCTCCTAGTATTAAAACAATTGGAATAAGAAGAACTAATGCCTTTTTATTCTTTTCCATTTTTAGGTAAAAGGTTAGAAATAGAAAAACAATTAATAAAAGAGTAAATGGTAGAGTATAGGTTTTTAAATAAAAATCTTTTATACATAACTTCAAGATTGTGATTATACTTGCAAGTATAAAACTACAAATAGCAGTTGTTAAAATTTCATTTTTCCTTGTTCTCATTTTGATTCTCCTCATATTCTAAAATATCTTGTGGTTGGCAATGTAAGGCTTTGCAAATTGCTTCTAGTGTAGAAAAGCGAATGGCCTTGGCTTTATTTGTTTTTAATATGGAAAGATTGGTAGTGGTAATACCTGTTTTTAAACTTAATTCATTTAAAGACATTTTTCTTTTTGCCATCATTACATCTAAATTTACAATAATCATGATATCCTCCTAAATTATGAAATCTATTTCGTGTTTATAAGCAATCGCCGTTTTAAATACTTGGCTTAAAACATAAAAACTTAAACTTGCGATAAACGTAACTACAATAGCAACAATAGACAAAATGCTAGGTATGAATATAAATTTGATAAAGATAATAATGGTTAAAAGCATAAATAATACAGCAATACTTTTAAGAAATAAGACAAGTTCTTTTTTGAAAGGACTTCCATTATAGACTAAATGGAATACTTTGATTAAGAAAAAAATAATTCCTAAAAATGTGAAATAACAAAGATAAAAAGCGAGTTTATATAAAAAGGTATGATTTTGGAAAGAACTGATATTTGGAACTTTAAAAATATTATAAAGGGTTGGTATAAAAAATGTTACGATTACTCCTCCTATTAAAATAATATCTAATACTATCGTTATGACTCTTGCAATTGGACTTTTTTGCATTTTCTTCACCTCTTGTTAACAGCATAACAATTTATTTGTTAAAAATCAATATATTTTTTATGATAATCGTAAAATAATATGACAAAAGAATATTTTTCTCTTAAATAATGCACACTAATTTTAAGAGTGTGATTATTATGAAACAGAACAAAAAAGTATATGCACAAGGTTTATGTTTTGATAAGATTTTTCTTTTTTTTGTGCTTGGCAGTCTTTTTGGCAGTTTTTTTGAAGAGATGCAGTGGTTTGTTCAGCATGGCGTATGGACTAGCCGTCATGATTTATTAATTGGTCCCTTTAGTACATTGTATGGTTTTGGTTTGATTTTGTTTTTAATTATTTTAGGCCCGCGTAATGATAGAAGAGGCTTTAGTAAAACATTTATCTATGCTTTTTTACTAGGAGGAATTTTTGAATTCATTGCAGGCGTTTTATCGGAAAAAATCTTTAATATACAATTTTGGGATTACTCTAGTATGTTTTTAAATATTCAAGGAAAAACGACAATTCCAATTATGATTATTTGGGGAGTTATGGGAGTCATTTTATTAAAAATTGTTTATCCAGTTGTTTCAAAATGGATAGAAAAAATTCCTTATTCTTTAGGAAAAATGATTTGCATTATACTATTTCTTTTTATTTCAATCGATATGGCATTATCTTATAGTGTATTTGGTAGAATGGTAATCCGTCATAAAGGAATAGAGGCTAAGACTGTTATAGGAAAATTTTATGATGAAAAATATAATGATGAGTATATGTATAATAAGTATCCCATTTTAAAAGGAGAATAGTTTACTTTCGAGTAAATTATTTTTTTTTGAAAAATTTTACCGAAAAAAAAGGAAATAGCAAATTTGCGTTGTATATATATTTATGAAGGGAGAAATGTACTATGTTACATAAAAATAAAATTTTGCTCGCTGTAGTTTTAGTTTTTTGGATAATACCTACATGTGTTTTGGCGAAGACAACAACAGATAGTTTTGAAGGACCATTTATTACAAACTATAGTTTTGTAGATACAACGGGGCATTATGGGAATTTTCAACATTTTATTAGAAAAAGTGATGGGAAAACTGCCTATTGTATAGAACCAGGTGTTTCACTGGGAACAGGTGTTTATAATGGATATTATGATTTGCCTTATGAGGAGATGACAAATTTTGTTGCGTTAAATAAAACACAATTAGAAAGAATTTCTTTGTATGCATATTTTGGATATGGCTATGATGGTCATAGTGGAGATGATTGGATAGTTGCTACACAATCTTTAATTTGGAATGAAGCAGGAAGAAGTTTTCAATTTACAAGCCGTTATAATCCGAGTGATCCTTATAAATATGTTATCGATACGCCAAGTGAGATAAAGAGTCACATGGAAGAAATCAAGAGATTGGTAAATGAATATTTAAGTAAACCATCATTTTCTGATACTTTTGTTAAAATTCCTTTACATCAAGATTATCGTTTGGGGTCTTTAAACGGTTTTTTTGTTACACGTTGTGAGAATTGTATATATTCAACTCTTAATAATGAACTTGTTGTTAAACCATCTTCTATGAAAAATGGAAGTATAAGTTTAGAAAAGATTGCTGATGCTTGGGAGTCCGCTTTCATTGTTTATACTTCTAATGCTGGACAAGATGTTTTAGTTCCAGGAAATATCCCAACTTTGGAAGCAAATGTTTCATTTGAGGTAATAAGTGGGAAATTAAAGTTAAAAAAATATGATGCAGATAATAAAAGTTGTAAGTCAGGAGAAGGAGGATCTTTAGAAGGAAGTATTTATAAACTTTATAAAGCGAATGGTACTTTTGTACAAGACCTTATTATTGACGAGAATTGCTCTGCGGTTATAGAAGATTTAGAATTGGGAACTTATTATGTTCAAGAGGTAGAAGCTGGTTTACATTATGAATTGGACACTACTCCATATTATTTTGAACTTACTTTAGAACATCCTCTAAAAGAACTTACTGTTTATGATAAAATTTACTTAGGTCAAGTTCGTCTAGAAAAATTAGATCATGATACAAAAAGTTGTACAGCAAGTAGTTCATTTGCCTCATTAAATGGAGCTATTTATGGAATTTATAATGAATACGATGAACTTTTACAAACTCTTGTGATAGGAAAAGATTGTAGCGCATTATCAAAGAAAAATTTATTATTAGGAAATTATTATTTAAAAGAAATAAAAGCTCCTACAGGTTATAAGATAGATAAAACAAGATATGATTTTCAAGTGACGAAAGATAATGCCGATGAAATTATATCTATAAAAGTGTATGATGATGTTTATAAAACCCGTTTGATTATCAATAAGAATTATTTATATTTTCATGATATTAAACCAGAAAGTGAGGCTGTTTTTGAGATTTATAATCAATTAACTATGAAAAAAGTAGCATCGCTTACTGTTCAAGAAAATGGAATTTCAGAAATTGTTCTTCCTTATGGGGAATATATTATAAAGCAAATAAGTGGTAAAACAGGATACCATTTTGTACAAGATATTTCTTTTGTGGTAGATGAGTTTTCTGAAGCTAAAACTTATGTGACTCTTTTAAATCAACCTTATCGTGGCACTTTAGAGTTTTATAAAACTGATACGACTGGTAAGTTTTTGCCAAATGTTTTGATAGAAGTTTATAATGAGAATGAAGAATTAATGTACCGAGGTATTACAGATGAAAGTGGAAAAATAGTAGTAGAGAATTTACCTTATGGTAAGTACTTTATTTTGGAAAAGAAGACTATGCCAGGCTACCAACTGTTTTTAGATAGATTGTATTTTGAAATTAAAGAGAATAAAGAGATAGTTCAAGTTTCTCTGGAAAATGTCCGAGTTCCAAGTACTGGTAAATCCTTAAATGGATATATTGTATATTCTTTTATATTCTTTCTTTTAGGATTGGGGTTTTTGCTTTATGGCAAAGAAAAGATTTAGAGTTGTTGGATTGTTTTTGATTTTATTTGGATTTAGTTTTCTTTTCTTTTCACATTTTATGCAGGAAAATATAAAAAAAGAAGAGGAACAAAAGGTAGAGGCATATCTTTCCTCTATCCAAGAAGAACAAACTGAAGAGGATTATAGTGGTGTTTTGGAAATTCCTAAAATAAATTTAAAAAGAGGTTTTTATAATTTAGATTCTAAACAAAATAATGTGAATAAAAATATCCAAATGATTGAAACTTCTTTATTTCCTGATGTAAAGTTTAGTAATTTGATTTTGGCTTCGCATAGTGGTAATAGTAGGATATCATTTTTTAAAAAATTATATAAATTAGATATACAAGATATTGCCTATGTATATTATAATACCCAAAAATATACTTATGAACTGGTAGATAAATATGATGTTGTTAAAGATGGAACTGTTGAGATTAAAAGAAATAAGAGTCAAACAAACTTGACACTTATTACTTGTGATAAAAAAAATAAAACATTACAAAATGTTTATATTTTTAAACTTATTAATGATTAAGTAATATTTCGGCAATTTGATTCCAATCGTTGACACGGATTATATTTTGTGCTTTTAATTCTTCAATTGGAATATTCTTATTATGGTAAGCGGTAATTAAAAGTTTGGTTTCACAAGTTTTTAGATTTTCTACTTTGTCATCTATTTTTATATCTGTTGGAATTACATCTTTACGGTTAGTGAAAATAAAATTTTCTGGTTTTATGAAGGGTAGGTTTTTAACTAACCAATTATGTTTATGTGTAAGAATTTTAGAGCAAATTTCTAAATCGCGATGGTCAATGTATGCACTACATATTAATACATCATAATATTTATTTAACTGTTCGATTACATGAATTGCATTTTCTTGTACATGCCCATAATCATAAACATTAATTTTATTATAAAAATAATCTAAATATTCTGCTTCTTTTTCTTTGGGAATAATTTCATCAACCCAATATTTTTTAATATCTTTATATGTATAATTTGTATTCAAATATTCATTTACTACTTCTAAGTAACAATCCACTAGGATAGTATCATCCATATCAATTAATATTTTTTTCAAGCATCCTCACCTATTTCTAATCTTAGCATTGATTTTATTTATTTACAATTTTTAATTTTTTTAAAGTGTAAAATTTTTGCGAAAATTGTCTTGCTAAAATTTCCGTAAAAATACTAGTTTACATTTGAAATTTCTTTTGATATAATCTTTTGTAGAATATGGGAGTGATTAGTATGAAGGCATTATCAGCTGAAGTTAGTGCTTTGCTAGACAAATTGTATAATTTAAGAGGAGACGATAGTGTTGTTTTAGTTGAAATGAATAGACAAAGAAATCGCGCTGTAGAAACTAAAACAAGGACAACGGAAGAGAAAAAAGATTTACAAGCTAGAATTGCAAATCTAGAGAAACTTTATAATGATTTAAATAGCCAAGGAGAGAGATTGACTAGTCTTTTGTCTGACATTGATCGTAATGACTATGCAACTGTTTTAGACCGCTTAGATATTGATTTCAATCCTCAAGAATTGGTTGAGAAATTAAATAAATCATTACCTCGTACTATTGACTCTGTAACTTTGGACACAAAAAAAGCAGAAAAGCAATTGGTAAGAGTAGAAGAAGAAATGAATAATGCAATTGCGACAATTGATGAACTTAGTATTCGCCGTGATGCAGCTCTAGCAAATCAAGAAAAATTAAATGAATATTTTGAACTTGCATTATCAAGAAGAATTAATATTACGAGAGACTCTATTATTTCATTACTTGAACAATTCAATTTTTCTGAAGAAGAGTGTAGAGAAGCAGCTAAAATTTTAATGTTCCCAGAAGATGCATTGTTAACTTATGATGAACAAGTATTAGAAAGAGAACAAAGTGGAAAAACTTTTAGTGATGTCTTTACAGAAGCTAAAAATGCAGAACCTATTGTAGAATTAGAAGCAGTTAAAATGGTAGAAGAAGAACCAGAAAAAGTGGAAATCGAAGAGACAAGTCCAAAAGAAAACTTAATCAATTTATTAAAAGAAAATGGTATTGATTATCTAGATTATTCTGGTCAAGAAATTGACTACTTATTAGCAAATTATGATGCAACTGTTATTACAAAAAATATTTCTTTTGTAAAGGAAACAAATATTGGTACAGAAATTTTTGTTAATCATGCAGAATTAATGGCTGATAATGAATTAAAAGATAAGATTAATCTTTTATTAGACCTTGGTAAGGAACCAATTGATGTTTATTTAAATCCAAGTGTTCTTGAAAAATATTCAAAAGAGAATTTAAAAGAGGTAATCGAATCTTTAAGAAATAATGGAATGGATCCTAAAAATGTTCCTTTGATGGCTTATTAAGGGGGATTACTATGAATATAGTGACAATATTAAATAAGTTGAAAGAGAAACAAATGATTGCTAATGACGAAGAAGCATTAAATATGTTTTCTGATTCTTTCAATAAATTTGGAGTAAGTTTACTTTTATTAAGAAGCGAAGATAAATTTAATCAAATTTTAGATTTATTAGAAGAAAATAGCATTCCTTTACAAAAAGAAAATGGAATGTTTGCTCTTCGTATTTTTGCTGTTGAAATCAATGAGTTAAAAGATACGATTAATGAATATTTTGCTATAAATGAGGTTGGATTTTTAAGAAATTATCCAGAACTGCTTGCAGAAGTAAAAACTGTACATACAATTGCTGAGAATATGAAAAAATATCAAAATGATAATGTAGCCTATAAAGAGGGAGAAATTTATAATATTCCAATGCTACTCCATTATGAAGTAAAAACTGAAAATGTTGATACAGAAGATGTGAATATTTATTTAAAAAGCATATTAAGGGATGCATCTTTAATAGATAAAATAGAAAATATGGAAGCAAGTAAAGAAGAAGAGGATTTCAATGTTGCTTTAGAACTTCAAAAAGTAGAAAATAAAATATGTGAAGAGTACTTATTACCTGTAGATGATGGATGGAAGATTGTTATTAATGATAAAGAGGTAAATTCTTTTCAAGAAGTTAAGAATACAATTAGTACTATTATTAAACTTAACTTATCGATCTCTTTTGAAGATGCGTTATATATTGTACTATTCTACAAAACGCATTTATCTGTTGCTGAAGTGAAAGAAATAGTTTCTGCAGTTCTTAATAAAGGGGGAGTAGCCTAATGAACTTTTTATTGAATTATGGGTTTGATGAAGAAGAAATAAAAGTTTTTGAGTCTAATGTTCCATCTTTATTATTTGAACAAATTATAAATTCTTATAAATTGGTTTCTCAAAATATAGATTTCCTTAAAAATTTAGGAGTTCAGAATTATAAAGAAGTATTTATTAAATTTTATGATATGTTTTTAATGGATAATAGTAATTTTATGAATATTTTTAATAACTATGAACGAGAAGATTTAATAGAAAAAATCAATAGTAATGCTCTCATTGTAGAATTTTTATAGTAGATATTAGAAGTCTTTTGGACTTCTTTTTTTATTGGTTCTTTGTTATAATTGATAAAGAGATAGGGTGGATTTAAATGGACTATTTAGAAAAATTAAATGAACAACAAAGGAATGCGGTATTACATAAAGATGGTCCATGTTTAGTTATTGCAGGAGCTGGGTCAGGAAAAACGCGAGTTCTTACAACTCGTATTGCACATTTAATAGAAGAGGGTGTTCCTTCATGGAATATTCTTGCTATTACGTTTACGAATAAAGCTGCCAAGGAAATGAGAGAAAGATTAGAACTTTTGGTTCCAGGTAACGATACATTTGTTGGAACATTCCATTCTTTTGGAGTGCGAATTTTAAGAGAAAACTATATGAATTTAGGTTTAGAACGAAATTTTACGATTTTAGATAGTGATGATGTTTTAAGCTTGATTAAGAAAATTATGAAGGATAAAGGAATAAGTAAGGAAGAATGTGCACCTTCTTATATTCGCAATCGTATTAGTTTTATTAAAAATGAAATGTTAACAGACGTTGAGATTGAACAATTTTTTAATACAGAACCTGAACAAATTGCTTATACAGTCTATAAAGAATATATACAAGTTTTAAGAAAAAACAATTCTGTTGATTTTGATGATTTGCTATTATTACCAGTTAAATTGTTTACGAAAGATAAAGAAGTACTCGCACATTATCAAGAAAAATTTAAGTATCTTTTAATTGACGAATACCAAGATACGAATGAGGTACAGTATAAATTATCAAAATTGCTGAGCGAAAAATATAAAAACATTTTTGTTGTTGGCGACCCAGATCAATCAATTTACATGTTCAGAGGTGCTAATTATAAAAACATTTTAAATTTTGAACATGATTATCTTAATACGAATGTGATTGCGTTAGAACAAAATTATCGTAGTACAAAAATGATTTTAGATGCAGCAAATTCGGTTATAAAAAATAATAAAGAGCGAAAAGATAAGGAACTTTATAGTAATCTTGGAATAGGTGCCAAAGTAAAATATTTAAGAAGCTATGATGAAAAACATGAAATTACTTTGTGTATTGAAGAAATAAAAAAACTATTAGATGAAGGACGTAAAGCGAGTGATATTGCAGTATTTTATCGTACAAATGGGCAAGCACGTGTAGCAGAAGAAGTTTTTATCAAAAATAATTTACCTTATAAGGTAATAGGTAGCTATTATTTCTATCAACGTAAAGAGATTAAAGATATGATTAGTTATCTACGACTTATTTTAAATCATCATGATGAAATTAGTTTAAGAAGAGTTATTAATGTGCCAAAAAGGAAAATTGGCCCTTCTACGATTATGGCAATTGAATTAGATGCAAATAATCAAGGCCTTTCTATGTTTGATGCAATTTCAAAAGGAAAGGAATTAGATTTTAAAAATTTAATTTTAGAACTTACAAAAGATAGTGAGTCTTTATCTTTGACTGAACTTATTGATGATATTTTAGAGAAAACTGGAATGAAGAGAGAGTTAGAAGAAGATGCTTCTCTAGAAAGTGAATTACGTTTAGAAAACTTAATGGAGTTTAAGAGTATTACTGCTTCTTTTGAAGAAAGAACAGGTAGTGTGAATTTAGGTGATTTCTTAGAAGAAATTAGTTTAATTGCTGACATGACAGAACATAAAGAATATGAAGATGCTGTTACTTTAATGACTATTCATAGTGCCAAAGGGCTTGAATTTGACGTTGTGTTTTTAATTGGTATGGAAGAAGGAATTTTTCCGCATGCAAATTCTTTAATGGAAAGAGATGGCTTGGAAGAAGAGCGAAGGCTTATGTATGTAGGAATTACTAGAGCTAGGGATTTATTGTATCTTACTAATGCAAAGCGAAGAATGCTTTATGGAAAAGAGAGTATTAATCCACCTAGTCGTTTTATTGAAGAAATAGATGCCGATTTGTTAGAAACAACAAATAGTAGTGTTAAAGAAGAACCTATTTTTAACAAAGCCAAAATGTATAATGATGAAGAGGTATCCTATGTTTCGGGGGATGTCGTTCTTCACGAAACTTACGGAAGAGGTGTAGTTGTAGGTGTGGATAAAATGCTCGTAACGGTTGCATTTAATAATAAAATTGGGGTTAAGAAGTTGATGAAAAATCATAAGAGTTTAAGAAAAATGTAAGGAAGGTTAGAAGTGGATTATTTAAATACATATAAGTTGATTGATGAAGAAATTGCATTTGCTGCGACAAATGGAATGGTATTGAATTTGTTGTCTGTAGGAAGTAAAGGCGCATGGTTTCAAAAAGAAGATGATAGAACAAATTGGATAGAAGAATGTGACTTTGGTTTTGATTTGTTAGAACATTTTCCTTTTATAAGAGAAGAAATGAAAGGAAAAATATTAGAAATTTCTTTTAAAAAATGTTTTCAAGTCAAACTCATTATTAAAATAAGAATAGGTGGTTATAAAGAACCATGGCAAGATGAATGTATCGTTATTACAAACGGATCAACAGTTTACCAAGCATTAGCTAAAATGAACTTACGTTTGAAGAGAAAAAAACAAGTATATATATCTTTAGAAAAAACGACCCCTATTGCTGATTTTGAAACTTATAAGCGAAAGATGCAACGGATTAAAAAATAGTATAGAAAGGATGCATTAAAATGGATTTAACATTAGTCGTTATGGCTGCAGGTATGAGCAGTCGTTTTGGAAGTCTAAAACAAATTACACCTGTAGATGAAGATGGCAATTTTATTATGGATTATTCTATTCATGATGCTATATGTGCTGGTTTTAAAAAAATAGTTTTTGTTATTAAAGAAGAATACCTAGAGGTATTTCAAAATACGATAGGAAAAAGAATTTCGGACAAAATAGAAGTTTGTTATGCATTCCAGAAAATAGAAGATATTCCTTTATCTTTAGATATTAGTAAGAGATCAAAGCCTTGGGGAACTGTGCAAGCCATTTTAGCTTCTAAAGCATATGTCGATGGTTCTTTTGTTTTAATTAATGCCGATGATTTTTATGGTCCAAAATCTTTTTTAGCAGCAGCAAAATTTTTACGTGAAAACCAAAATTCATATACCTATGCGAATATTTCTTATGCATTTGGAACAACAAAAAGTTTAAAAGGAGCTGTAAAACGAGGTGTGTTAACTTTAGATGGTGATCAAATAAAGTTGATGATAGAGTGCAGTATTGATGAAGAAGCTGGAAAGATTGTTGCTACTCCTTTAAACGGAAAAAAACCTTTTGAAATGGAAGAAAACCATCCTGTTTCTATGAACTTTTTTGCTTTTCAAAAAGATATTTATGAAATATTAGAAGAATATTGGGAAAACTATTTTAAACAAGATGAAAGCCAAATCCTTGAAAACGAGGTTTTGCTTCCTGAGTGCTTAAATGAATATATTGCCAATGGTCAAATTACAATTTTAAATCAACCGAGTAAAAGTATTTGGTTAGGAATGACCTATAAAGAAGACTTGCATGTAGTGAAAACAAATATTCAAGTTTTAAAAGATGAAGAAAAGTTGTATAAACAACATTTATGGGAGGATTTTAGTGGAAACGAATGAAGCCAAAAAACGAATTGAAGAATTAAGAGATATTTTAAATAAAGCTAACTATGACTATTATGTGATGGATAATCCAACGATTACTGATCAGGAATTTGATAAATACTTAAGGGAATTAGAAAATTTAGAAAATGAATTTCCAGAGTATGATAGTGCTACTTCTCCAACGAAAAAAGTTGGAGGTCAAGTTATTGATCGTTTTAAAAAAGTGCGTCATAAAATTCCTATGCTTTCATTACCTGATGTTTTTGATATGACAGAGATTGAAGATTTTAATACGCGAATTATAAAAGAAGATGTAAAGCCTGTTTATGTTTGTGAATATAAGATTGATGGTCTTTCAGTATCTCTTCACTATGAAAAGGGTCATCTTATTTTTGCTGCTACTCGTGGTGATGGAATAACAGGAGAAGATATTACACATAATGTAAAAACAATTAAATCTGTGCCTCTTACAATTAATAAGCCAATTGATATCGAGGTTCGCGGAGAAATTTATATGCCTAAAAAAGTTCTTGCAGAGTTAAATGAAAAAAGAAAGATGGATAATCTTCCTCTATTACAAAATGTAAGAAATGCAGCGGCGGGATCAATAAGACAATTGGATTCAAAAATAGCGGCAGAAAGGAAACTAGATACTTGGATATATCATCTACCGAATCCAGAAGACTATGGAATTAATACACACGAAGAAGCTCTACAATTTATGAGTGAATTGGGATTTAAAGTTAATACGAAAGCAAATCGAGTTGTTTCGGGAATTAAGGAAATGGAAGCTTATATTAAAGAAACAACAGAAAAGCGTGCAACTTTACCCTATGAAATTGATGGTATTGTTATCAAGGTTAATTCTTTGAGCAGTCAAAGTAAACTAGGTTTTACCTCAAAATATCCAAAGTGGGCGATTGCCTATAAATTCCCAGCTGAAGAGGTTTTGACTACTTTACGAGATATTGTGTTCACGGTAGGAAGAACTGGACGAATTACGCCTAATGCTGTTTTAGACCCTGTTATTGTAATGGGTTCAACCGTAAAACGTGCAACATTACATAATGAAGACTATGTTCTTATGAAAGATTTGAAAATAGGAGATGTAGTTTCTATTCGAAAAGCGGGTGATGTCATTCCTGAGGTTGTAGAAGCAAAATTAGAAAGACGTAATGGTACTGAAAAAGACTTTGAAATGATTACAAATTGCCCAATTTGTGGAAGTGTTTTAGAACATAAAAAAGATCAAGTAGATCATTATTGTATGAATCCATCATGTCCTGCTAGAAAGAGTGAAGCTTTAATTCATTTTTGTAGTCGTAAAGCTATGAACATTGATGGTCTTGGAATTGAAATAATGGAAGATTTCTTTAACTTAGGATTTGTTACACAAATACCTGACATTTATCATTTAAAGGCACATAAAAAAGATTTGATTGAACTTGAAGGTTATGGAAACAAGAGTGTGGATAACTTACTTGCAGCGATTGAAGATAGTAAAAGTAATAGTTTAGAAAGACTGCTATTTGGATTAGGAATTAGTGGAATAGGAGATAAAACGGCTCTTCTGCTTGTTAAAATATTTAAGAATGTGGATAACTTGATGAATGCAAGTTATGATGATTTCAAGAATATTAAAGATATTGGTCCAACTCTTGCAGAAAATTTATATAATTTCTTTCACGAACCTGAGCATTTGGCTCTTCTTAAAAAGTTAAAAGAACTTGGAGTTAATATGAACTATCTTGGTGAGAATGAACGTCATCACGATCTTATTAGTGGGAAGCGTTTTGTTTTAACAGGAACTTTGTCCTTTACAGATCGAGATGCCTTGAGTGAACTCCTTACTTCCTATGGTGGTGCTACTTCCTCTTCGGTGAGTAAGAAAACGGATGTAGTGATTGTTGGAGAAAATCCTGGCAGTAAATTTGAAAAAGCCAGAGAGTTAAATATTGAAATTTGGGATGAAGAAAAAATAAAAAGTATTGTGGATACTTTATAGCAATCTTTTTAGACTCAAAAAACTAGCAAAAGCGTATATAATGTAGTATAATGATAATACCTTAAAAAGAAGAGGTGGAATATGAAAAAAATCAAAAAAATGTGGGTAGAAAATCGTGTGTTATTTGTGCTCTTTATGACAGTACTGATTTGTTTATTTATTATTTTAGCTGTTGTTTTAAAATACTTCTTTGGTGCAAGTAGTTCTAGTTATGGAAATCGTTTAGATGGAATCAATGAAGTAGAAGTAACGGATGAATTGAAAAATAATTTTATTGCTTCTATGAAAGATGATGCACTTATTGATGATGCTACTATTAAAACAAAGGGAAAAATAATTTATATTACATTAAATTTTAAAGATGATGTAACATTAGAAGAAGCCCAAAGTAAAGCTCTTGCCTCTTTAATGGCTTTTGAACAAAATTATTTGGATTTTTATGATTTTAATTATACATTAAAAAGAAATGCTACAGAAAACAGTGAAGGATTCCTTATTATGGGTGCTAGAAATGTAAATGGTAGTGGACTTGTATGGAATAACAACACTGAAGTAGCAAAAGATGAAGAATAGTAGGTAGTGATTTATGAAAAGTAAAAAGAAATTTTTTATTATAGGTGGTATTCTTGCTGTACTTGTAATTGCTTTGATTATAGTTTTATATTTCTATTTTACAGACAAAAGTAAGCTAAATGCTACAGAGAAAAGATTTTTGGCAGATAATTCTGCTACTGTTCAAAATATTAATGTGTTAAACAATGTAAGTATTTTCGGAGATAATGGAAGTGGAGTTTTTTATGACTTCTTAGAAGATTTCTTTAGTGAATATAATATTAAAACAAACCCTGTTACTTATAATATTGGTGAATCTGCTTCTAATGTAGCCTTTACTATTGGGAATACTTATAATGAAAATGAATTTGTTTTTTATGAAGGTCATTATGTTCTTGTGAACAAGAAAAAAGAATATTTTAGTGATATTTCTCATTTGAAAAATCAAAAAATAGGTATTTTATCAAGTAATTTATCTTATGTAAGTAGTTTTTTAGACGATGGAAGTCTAACGATTAAAACATACAATACAGAAGAGGAACTACTTAAAGCCTTTGAAGAACAAACTGAAATTAATTATATGATTATGCCTCTTTGTTTATCAATGGATACTTTACTAAAAAATGATTATAATATTGCGTATCATTTCAGTGATATCCCATATTATTATAAAGTGGATATGAGTAAAAATCCAACTTTGGGTTCTATTATGCAAAAGTATTTTTTAAAATGGGAAGAAAAAAGTTTTCCAGATTCTTATAAAGAACATTTATTTAAACTATTTACAGAATCTTTAAATATTTCTTTAACGGAAATTGATGCTATGCAAAGTATTTCTTATGATTACGGTTTTGTAGAGAATAGTCCTTATGAAATTTTATCAGGTGGTAATTATGGTGGAATTATTGCTCAATATTTAAAAGAATTTATAGACTTTAGTAGTACAGAAATTAAGTTTACAAAATATAAAACAGTTAAGAAATTTACAGATGCTATTTCTCGTGGCAATGTGGATATCTATTTTGGTTTCTATAATATTGCTAATACTAATTTTAACAATGTCCCATCTAACATTAATATCAATTATAGTATAATAGCAGATAAAGAAGATGATATCGTAGTTAAATCTTTAAAATCTCTGAACAATGTTACTGTTTATGTAGAAGAAAGTTCTTCTTTATATGATTATTTAAAATCATATGCAATGATAGACTTAAAAACTTATAGTACTGAAAAAGAATTAAAAAAATTAATTAAAAATCAAGAGGTTGTGGCTGTTGATAACAATGTTTATTATGCAAATCGTTTTGGTATATTTAACGAGTATAGTGTACGTTTATCAGGTGTTACAGATACCATATATAATTTTAAAACTAATACAAATGAAACATTTGCAAAATTGTTTGCAAAGTTCATTAATATTAAAGATCCAGCAAAAACAGAAAACAAAGGTATTTATAATTATGAATTAACCTTTAGAACAGGAAGAGTAACTGGTGCTATTGCAAAATACTTCATGTATATATTAATTGTTCTGGTATTAGTATTCCTATATGCTTACAAGTTAACAAAAAAGATTAAGTTGTCAAAACGTATAAAAAAGGAAGATAAGTTAAAATATATTGACCAATTAACTTCTTTAAAAAATCGTAATTATTTGAGTGAAAATTTAGAAGGATGGAGTCAAAATACAGTTTATCCACAATCTGTTGTTGTCATTGATTTGAATAATCTTCAATACATAAATGATACAATGGGTTATGAAAAAGGTGATGAACAAATTAAAGCAGCAGCGAATATTCTTGTAAAATCACAACTTGATAATAGTGATATTGTGCGTACAGATGGTAACGAGTTTATGATTTATATGGTGGGGTATTCTCAAAAACAAATGGTAAGTTACATTCATAAACTAAATAAAGAATTTAAGAAATTACCTTATGAACAAGGAGCTGCGATTGGGTATAGTATGATTGAAGATGCTATTAAATCTGTTGAAGATGCTATTAATGAAGCTGTTGAAGATGTAAAAAAACAAAAAGAGAGTAAAAAAGAGGAAAATGCATGATAACACGTTTTAAGAACTTTGTAAAAAAAGTATTAAGCGTTATTAGTAGACCAGAGATGGCAGTGCTTCCAGGGCAACTTGCCTTCTTCTTTGTTTTGTCTGTTGTTCCTATCGTAACTTTGATTACGTATGGAGCTTCTTTTTTAAATGTACCTATGGATTTTATTGGCGACTTTATCGGCAAAGCTTTTGGAGAAGGTCTTGCTGATCTTATTGTTCCTATGGTTGGTATTTCTAATATAGATTTTCGTTTCTTTTTTACATTAATAATGGGTTTTTATATTGCAAGTAATGGTGCTGCCTCTATTATAGTTACATCGAATGCTATTTATGGTATTCCAGATACAAATTTTTTACGTAGAAGGACAAAGGCTATTATCATGACCATTCTTATTGTTATTTTGTTTCTTTTTATTTTAATTGTTCCAGTTTTTGGTAAAAACATTATTGATGCTTTAACGTTTGTAAATATGAATGAACATATTACAAAGACAGTTACGTTTACAATTAATATTTTAAAAGGTCCTTTAACTTGGTTTATTATTTTTTGTTTTATTAAAATATTATACACTATGGCACCCGATCGAAAATTATCGAGTTTTTATGTTAATTATGGAGCAGTGTTTACAACTGTGATGTGGATTATAGTGACTGCTTTGTATTCTTATTACATTCATCATTTTGCTAACTATGCAGTCTTTTATGGAGGACTTGCGAATATAGTAATGTTGATGCTTTGGGTGTATTTTTTAGCTTATATTTTTGTGATTGGTATGGCTTTGAATTATAAAGAAGAAGTCATAAAATTGGAAAAAACAGGTGCAATTAATATTTTAAAACAGTAGATAATAGTACTAGTGTACCAAGTATTACGTTGTACACGGAATTTTTTGATATCAAATTAATATAATTTGTATTAAACGATATTGAAAAGTAATACTTAAAAAGGAACGGTTTTATTGGTTCCTTTTTGTTTTTGTTGACATATAATGATTAAAAATTGTATTATGAATGTACATTTTAAAATATTGCAAGGAGGTTTAAAATATGAGAATAAAAAATGTAAGAACTGCTAAAAATGTTGTAGCTTGTTTGGTGGCAGTAGATTTGTTTGCTATGGGAACGTTTTTACCACCATTTAAGGTAGAAGAAGAATATACATTTAATGGTTATGAGAATAATATGGAATATAGTAGCACTAGAAAATTAGTAAAGAAAAATGATTTTAGAAATTATGATACAACATATCGTAGAAATGCTAGAAATTCCTTAGGAAAAGCTAATTATTATACGGAAACTAAAGATTTTTAGAAAAAAGTCTTTTTTTGTGTTATAATACATGGCAATTAGGAGGGGATTTTTATGCTAGTTTATGGTAAAAATGTGTTAAAAGATGTAGAGGCTAAAAAAATAAGAAGGGTATATTTAACGGAAAATTTTCGTGATAAGGAAATAATTGATTATTTAGAAAAAAATAATATTCATTATTTTTATAGACCAAAATATCAGTTGGATAAGATGGTTGATAGAAATCATCAAGGCATTGTTATTGACATGGATTCATTTGAGTATTCTTCTTTGGAAAGTGTATTAGAGGAGAATTTTATTGTAGCATTGGATCATTTGGAAGATGTACATAACTTTGGTGCGATTATAAGAACTTGCGAGGCAGCAGGAGTGAAATCTATTCTTATTCCAAAAGATCGTAGTGTAAGGGTTAATGATATCGTTATGAAAACAAGTGTTGGTGCTCTTGATCGTGTAAAGGTAATTTTAGTGAATAATTTATGTGAAACACTTAAAAAATTGCAAAAAGAGAACTATTTTGTTTATTCTGCTTTTATGGATGGTGAGAATTATGAAACGGTTGATTATGCTGATAAGAAAATTTTAGTGATTGGAAATGAAGGGAAAGGCATTAGTAATGTGGTAGAAAATATTACGGATGTTAAGGTAAGCATCCCTATGTCGGGAAAAGTTAATAGTTTAAATGCAAGTGTTGCTGCAGGAATTTTGATTTTTAAAATGAAATAAGGGGGCGTTCTTAATGAGCTACGAAGAATATTCTGATGGAGAATTATATTCTTTGATTTGTGAATCTGATGAAGATGCAAAAGATATGCTTTTTATGAAATATAAATATATTATTGATATTGAAATTAAGAAGTATGCTTTTTCAGCAATGAAGCATGGTTTTGAATATAAAGATTTATATCAAGAAGCATTAGTGGGTTTTTCAGATGCTTTGCAGTCTTATCAAGAAGATAAAAATTCTTCTATGGCTACTTTTATCACATTGTGTGTGGATAGAAGGCTTCAAAATACGATAAAAAAGGCAAGAAGAATTAAGAATAAAATTCTTTTGGATAGTTTATCTTTGGATCATGTGTATGAAGAATATAATTTACCTTTAAAGGATGCAATTAGTGATAATAATAAAAATGATCCTTTAGTTAATATTACTAAAGATGAAGAATTTGATGAATTACTAGAATTTATTGAGAAGTCTTTATCTTCTAGTGAATATGAAGTGTATAAGTTATTGATTTCAGGGATGGATTATCATGATATAGCAAAGACACTTGGTAAATCTTCAAAACAAATTGATAATACGATTCAAAGATTAAAGAATAAAATAAAAAATATTTTGAAAGAACGCGAGAACGTTTAGGACTTAATAAGGGGGATAAAGAGTCATGGATATTTATTACACAATATTTTTAGTAGATGAAACAAATGGAATATGTTATCTTGAGGAAAAAGAAATGACAATAGTAGATAATTTTGAAAAAGTGGAGGTTTTATTAGAAAGTAAAAAAGTATTAAATACTGCTAAAACTTTAAAGGATATGGGTTATGAAATTACTTTTGTTAAAAAAATATTTGGAACGCTTAATGAGTATGAAATCCAAGCTATAAGATAATTAGAATTCTTGCGAAAATCTATTGATTTTTATAAGTTATTGTGATAAATTAATTTTAACGAAACACGAAAGTGTTTTTTATTTGGAAAAAAGGAGTTTTTGGGATGCCAAAGAAAAAAGATGCAAAAGCAAAAAAGAAAAAAAATACAAGTAAAAAAGAAGGATTATTTAAAGGAATAAGATTAGAACTAAAAAAAGTTTCTTGGCCAAGTAGAAAAGAAGTTCTTAAGTATTCTGCGGCTACTTTAGTTTTATGTATTGTAGTTGTTGTTTTCTTTCAACTTTTAGATTTAGGCTTATCTGTAATAAAAGGGGTGTTTAATTAATGGAAAAGTTATGGTATGTTATTACAACATATGTTGGACATGAAGATAATGTTAAAGAAAAATTAGAAGCGCGTACTGAATCTATGGGTATGCAAGAAAATATTTTTCGTGTTATTATTCCTACTACAACAGAAGTAGAAATAAAAGATGGTGTACAAAAAGAAAAAACGAAAAAGATGTTTCCTGGGTATGTTTTTGTGGAAATGGTTATGAGTGATGAAGCGTGGTATGCGGTTCGTAATACACCAGGTGTTACAGGATTTATTGGTTCTTCTGGAAAAGGGGCTAAGCCTACACCGCTTCTTCCTAATGAAGTTGATCGTATTCTTGTTAATATGGGAATGAGCCGAGTTGATGTGGAAGCAGAACTTAAAGTCGGAGAAAAAGTTAATGTCATTGATGGTCCATTTAAGGGTATGATGGGTACTATTGATTCTGTTGATATGGAAAATAGCAAGTTAGTTGTATTAATTGATCTGTTCGGACAAGAGACTCCTGTTGAGGTTGAATTATTCCAAGTAAGTAAATAAAGGATTGATTATTCGATTCTTTTTTTGTTAAAATGTATTTAGGGAGATAAAAAAATGGTTTATATAGAAAACAAGATAATGAAATGGTAAAATATCAAGTTACCTATGAACGAGAAAAATTAATGGCATTAAAACGAAAAATTTTATATGATTGTGGCGAGATTATTCAGCATAATTATCGAGGAAATTCATGCAGTCATTTAATGCATGATATTCATTTTGTAGAATATAAAGAAAAATATGTAGGAATGAAAGATGGCCGTGGGGAATATCCTGATGAGGAAATTTTTGAGTATAGTTATAATGAATATAAAGATACTAAATTAGTAAAATTGATTGATTTATTATTAGAAGATGATGGATCTGTAATTCAGCAGTTGAAAAATCCAATTCCTTTTGAATTTGAGCCGTCTGTTGAAAATCCTCAAAAAGAATTACAACAAATGTTATCTTTAGATGTTAGCGAAATATCAGTATATGAGCTAGAAAAGAAATTTCAGGAATTATTAAAATATAAGAAATATAAGCAATTAAATGCGGGTAGAAAGTCAGATTTAGAATATTATTCGGAAGTAATAGAATGTTTGGCTTTTGAAGAAATAGATAGAATAAGTATTTCTAAAACAAGCAAACAGAGCCCTAGATGATTTAAAGCCTTTTTTTGGAGAAATAGATTATGATGAGCTATTGTTGTTGGACTTAAAAAAATAAATTGGCTAGAAAACAATTTTTTCTTGGCAATACTATTCATACTATTATTAGAATTGTTACATTGCATTAATATGATGATTGTAAAAAAAGAGTTGAAAAAGAGTTGTAAACACTCTTTTTTTATGCTATTATCTTAAGTGCAATCGCATATGTTATATTAGATTGCTGTTAAGTGGGAGGGAAATGCGGATTTGCCCAAGACCACTAACGAAGAATATTTTTATATAGGAGGTGTTTTTCGTGGCTAAAGAAGTCGTAAAGAAAATAAAATTGCAAATCGAAGCAGGAAAGGCTACACCCGCTCCACCAGTTGGAACATGTTTAGGACCTGCAGGAATCAATATTCAAGATTTCTGTTCTAAATTCAATGAACAAACTCGTGATAAAATGGGCGATATCGTTCCTTGTGAAATTTCAGTTTATGAGGATAGAACATTCGATTTTGTTATAAAAACAGCACCTGCTGGGTTCTTGCTTAAGAAAGCTGCTAAAATCGGTAAAGGAAGTAAAAAAGGAGCAAACGAAATTGTTGCTACTATTACAAAAGAAGACCTTAGAAAAATTGCTGAGGTTAAATTACCTGATTTAAATGCTTATGATGTAGAGTCTGCAATGAATATCATTGAAGGAACTGCAAGAAATATGGGTATTGCTATTCAAGGTGTAAATGATGCTGAATTGGCTGAACAAGCAAAAGAAGCAAAAGCACATGAAGTAGAAATGGCTAAAAGAGATGAAGAACTAGCAGAAATGGAAGCCGAAGCACAAGAACTTGCCAGTGGCAATGTAGAAGTGCCAGTTGCTGATGAACAAGAAGAATCAACTGAAGAATAATAATTTAAATGATTGAGAAAATAAAAAAGAGTCCGCTAATAAACCACAGTTAGGAGGAAATTATGAAGAAGTTTGGAAAGAAATATGTGGAAGCTTCTAAGAATGTAGAAAAAAATAAAGAATATTCTGTAAGTGAAGCAATAAAATTAGTAAAAGAAACTTCAATTACTAAATTTGATAGTACTGTTGATGTTGCTATTAAACTTAATGTTGATCCTAAAAAAGCTGATCAACAATTAAGAGGTTCTTTTGTACTTCCAAATGGTACAGGAAAAACAAAGAAGATTTTAGTAATTGCTAAAGGTGCCCAAGCTGAAGCTGCAAAAAATGCAGGTGCTGATTATGTTGGAGATAAAGACATGATTGAAAAAATCCAAAAAGAAAATTGGTTTGATTATGATGTTATCATTGCAACTCCAGATATGATGCCAGAACTTGGTAAAATTGGTAAGATTTTAGGACCTAAAGGTTTAATGCCAAATCCTAAAACAAATACCGTAACTATGAATGTAGTAAGTGCTATTGAAGACGTTAAAAAAGGTATGGTTAGTTATAAAACTGACACATACGGAAATATTCATAGCGTTGTTGGGAAAGTTTCTTTTGATGAAGCTAAATTACAAGAAAATTTAGAGTATATTGTTACGACAATTTCTAAATTGAAACCTGCAAGTGTTAAAGGAAAATTTATAAAATCTATTTCTGTTGCTTCTACCATGGGCCCTGGAATTAGGGTAGATAAAAATTCTTTTGACATTTAAGAGTGTTTTTAATATAATACAATTAGAAAAGCGAATTTTACCAAAGACAGTAGGGGATGTAATTCTTAATTATCCTACCGAGGGAAAACGAAAACTTATAATTTTATAAGCTCTTTTTCCTCTAGAAAAGAGCTTTTCTAATGAAAAGATAAAGGAGGATTATATGGCAAGTCAAAAAGTTCTTAATGAGAAAAAAGAAATTGTAGCTGAGATTACGGATAAAATTAAAAATAGTGAATCTGTTATTTTATTTCAATATCAAGGTTTAACAGTTTCAGATTTAAGTTCATTAAGAAATAAATTAAGAGATGCAAATGCTGAAGTTAAAGTATATAAAAATACATTACTTAAAAGATCTTTAGACGATTTGAATCTTAATCTAGAAGGCTTTCTAGAAGGACCAAATGCAATTCTTTTTGGTAAAGACTTACTAGAACCAATCAAGGTTATCGCTGATTTTGCGAAAGAAAATGATAAACTTGATATTCGTGTTGGTATTATAAGTGGCGATGTTGCTAATATTGATACCATTCGTGAATATGCTAATATCCCATCAAGAGAAGGATTACTTACTATGCTTGCTGGTGGTATGATGCAATATGTTAGAGATTTAGCTATAGGTTTAAACTTATATGCTGAACAATTAGAAGAAAATTAATTTATAGGAGGAAAGAAAAATGGCTAAAATAACAAAAGATGATTTTATTAGTGCTTTAAAAGAAATGACTATTCTTGAAGTAAAAGAATTAGTAGATGCAATGAAAGAAGAATTTGGAGTAGATCCAAGTGCTGTTGCTGTAGCTGCTGCACCTGCTGCTGGAGCAGCTGAAGATGCAGGATCTAGTTCTAAAACAGTAGTTCTTAAGAATGCTGGAGGAAACAAAATTGCTGTTATTAAATTATTAAAAGAAATTACTGGTCTTGGACTTGTTGAAGCAAAAGCACTAGCTGATAATGGAGGAAATGTTAAAGAAAACGTTCCTGCTGATGAAGCAAATCAAATTAAAGCACAACTTGAAGAAGCTGGAGCAGAAATCGAACTAGCTTAATTATGAGGGTAGAGAAAATCTACTCTTTTTGTTTGGGTTAAAACTAATTTTTGGTTTTTGATTGGATTATAATTTCTAAATAATCGAAAGCGTTTTCCATAATTTCTTTGGCTAATTCAACACTAACAATAGAAAATGCTTCTAAAGTAATATTTTGTTATAAAATTTCTTCGTTTAATCCTCTTTTTAATTCCTCTAATTTACTTTTTTTGAGCATACACTATTTTTATATTGAAGAAGAAATCCAAATCGGAATTTAATTCTGTATAGGTAAGTAGTTTTTCTGCCGTTAAACTTAGTTCGTATATATTTTTTAATTTTTCTACTAGTGCAAGTTTCGTAAAAGCTTGGCTGATTTTTTCTAATTCATTTTGTAAGTCGCAAAAGATTCTAAAAATTCTTCATTGATGTTAAAATGTCTTTAAAATTCCATATAAATTGTTCTCACATACCATTCCCTAAAAAGTTGTAACATAGTTCTTGTTATTCATGTGTACTTTATTAATTAATTGCCTCTTTTTATTGAATTCATATTTATTGTCTTGTATAATTCTTTACTTTTGCAGCAAAAACGAGCTAACCTAGATACAATAAGGGTTTGCTCGT
>CASDHD010000001.1 GCA_949280095.1 uncultured Bacilli bacterium | reverse complement strand
GTATAGTGGACTTTCACCACCTAGCTATATGCCATGCCTGGCACACAAAAAAGGACTACTCGTTATACACACAACCGCCAGTCCAAATTTTTTCTTCTTTCTGATTATACAAATTACAATCACTGCAAATCTTTTTACCATCCCGATCAATACATTGATTACATATTGCTGATTTACACGGATTTTGCTCTGGTTTACAAAATGGCTTCATTCTAGATAAAACAAAATACAACACAAAAGCAAGAATGACTAAAAATCCACTTAAGAATAATAAAAATTTTTTTAAACTAATTTCTTTATTCATATTAACACCCTGCAAACAAAAGAAAAATTATTTCTACAACAAACAATATACTTAAAAAACCAATACATAAGGCTTGCCAAATTTTAATCTTCATTACATAATTCTCCTAAAACCAACACATTTATCTTCATCATAAACAAACTCAATCAAATCCATATCATGAAAAGTACCATCAAAAATAACTTCATCATGATAATCTAGAATAAGCCTATCATACAAGTTATATCCTTTATTACAATACTTAGCCAGTAAAGATAAAAGAGCAGTATTGTGTGTAACGACTAAAATATTTTTTTCAGGACCAATCAAAGTATCCAACAAAAAATCTTCCATTCGTTTTTGTACATCATTAATCGATTCCCCATCTTTAAGTTTAAACGTAAAATCATGCTCTTGCATTCCTTTTAGAAAACGAAATTCATTACTACCAAGTTCTCCTACCACACGTTCATTTAGTCTTGCATCAATCACTAAATCAATGCTCTTTGCTTCTGCAATATATTTTCCTGTATTCATTGCTCCAAAATACTCTGAAGTATACACGACCTCAATTTTATCTAAAACTTCCATTCTCATTAAAGCAATTGCATTGTCTTCTCCCTTTTTACTTAACACGGTTTTTTCTCTTGCTTCTTTGTATGTTGTTTCTTTTGGATGTACGACATTCAAACGGCTCACTAAATTATTACTTACAAAATACAAATGTTTCATTAGAAAATCCTTCCCAATATTCCGTATGAAAAAATAAGCATAATGATACCAGCAAAAATAACCCCAAGAAGTGCTGCAAGAAAAGATTTCTTTTTATCCATATCAAGTAATGCTGCAATTAAGCACCCCATCCACGCTCCTGTTCCAGGAATAGGAATTCCTACAAATAAAAACAATCCTACATATTTTAAATTCTCAATTTTTTCTTGCTTAGAATGTGCTTTTTCTTCACACCATAGTACTACTTTTCCTAAATAACGCCAGTTGCGCATTCTTCGAAAAATAGGATTAATAAGCCAAAGAATAAATGGGATAGGAATAATATTTCCAACAAAACAAACAAAAAAACTTTGCCACATAGGAAGATTTAGTAAACTAGCAGCAATTAATCCACCACGAAGTTCTAGAATAGGAAACAAACTGATGATAAAAATAACAAGATACTTTCCTAACATACTACCAGCTATACCACTAAATAAGCCCACTATAAAATTTGCTATCTTTTGAGTCATTTGCTTCACCTTCTTTAAAATCTTAATAATGACCTACCATAATTATTACTATTTTAACACAAATTCCTCTTTTTTACTATTCGTTAAATATAAAATGTAGATAAAGATATGTTTCCTTTCTATTCTTTTTTACATCCAACAAATTTTTTTCTAAATAAATCTAGACTGGCTATTTGTATCTGTATATCCTTGATAACAATACATTGCTTTTAATTGTTTTTCATTAATAAAAATAACTTTTCCACAACAAGGTTTGAAGTTTTTATTTCCATAAACAAGCCATATTACATTTTCATTATTTAAATCTTTTCTAGGCATATTTCTAGGTACAAGATAACCATCTGTAAAAATAAATTTGTTGACTTCTCTTTTTTTTGAAAAAGAACGAACCGCAAGGTCACAATCTTGTGTCCAAGCCCCCACAGTTGAACCTTTTGGCAATACGAACTGATCGATATCACGCACTGATTTTATTTCTACCATCCCCCAGAATTTTTCATTAAAACAACCTACTTTTAATTTTGATTCTTTAATAAGTGGCTTTAAATTTCTTAAGAAGGCTCTTATTAAATCTAAGCTGACAGACCCTGAAATATCAATTAATACTTCTGTTTCTGCTTCATCTTCTCTGTCTATTTCTTCTAAACGATACGCATAGTTATTTTCTTCTATACTTCTTCTCCTACTCCAAAGCGTTTCTTGCTTATCAAATTCTCTTCTAACTAAAATTTTCCAATCTATAGGGGACGCACTTTCTCCAATGTCTCCTACTTTTACTTCTTCGCTTGAGGATTCTTTTTTTAAGATTTCTTCTTTCAGGCGTTCATAGTTTTCTTTTGCTTTTTCCATACGGATTCTTCTGTTTTCTGCAAATTCTTTTCTTTCATCAATTTCTGGAATTTCTTTTGTATTTTTTGGCACTTCTTCCCAAAGGGTATGGTCATCGCAATGCGTATATTCTTTTTTGTTTGGATTTTCTTGTTTTTCTTTTAATAAGATTTCATAAAACTCATCTGCTGAATAGTGAAGTGCTTCAGGGCGATTGATATACCCTTCCGCAATTTTAAATCCATCACGCTCTAAGTTGGCATTATTTACAGCATCGGTGGCTTCGTTCCAGACTTCTGGATCTCTTTTTACACCATTTTTTTCGATTCGCAGATGGTGCAAAAACTTTTTATGCATTAGTTCATGTGCTAGTAAAAAGGCTCTTCCTTCTTCATCTAAACTTGTAAAATATTCTGGATCTATAAAGACATCTTTTCCGTCTGTTGCAGCAGTTTTGTATTTTAAATCGGTACGATACTCGAATTTACAGGAGGCAATTTCACTTGCAAACTCTGAATAACGTATAATAATAATCTTAAGTGTTTCTTCAATTAGATTCTTCTCTATATTCATGCGTCACCTTATATTGCTATTACACAGAAATGATAGAGTTCTTTGGATATTTTCTTTATATCCATTTCTTCTCCAACGGTAAACACTACTACTACATTATCAGGAATTTGAAATCCACAAAACTCTCTATCTTTTACAAGGGCAATGTACCTATTTTGCTCTACTTCTGTAATTTGTTCTATATGTCGAATGACAAAATAAACTTGCTCGTAGTTTTTCGCCATCGTTTCTAATTTTTCTTTAAATATAGGATTTTCATAGGAACAAGCGTATAAGTTTGTATCACTCATATTTCCTTCCATGAAAATAGTAGGTCCTAATTCTTTATAATATTCATCTAAAATAACAACACAAGTAGCACAACTACCAAATTGCAATTCGATTAGTTCTTTTTTCACGCCATTGCTCTCCTTTCACTTGGAAGTTCTACATTATTTTCTAATGATTTTAACTCCATAATTTTTTCCATTCTTGCTATATCTTTGCCTATCCAACAGAAGTCATAGAGTTCTAAAAATTCAGGATCACAATAGTTTCTTACAAATTCTCTACATGCTTTTATTTCGTCTTTGTTTGCCATTAAAAGAGAAGTAAGAGTCGCAAATCGTTCGTTGCTCGTTTTTGGTAAAGCACTCTCTCCATAGTTTTTTTCTACGACTTCTTTGACAGATAAAGTAGGTAAATTATAAAAGTTAAAGAAAGCACTTGCCCACTCAGAACGCAATTTGGTATTTATAGAAGTTTCTAATATATTTTCCACATTTTTTCCTATGTATTTGCCTGTTTGTAAGTTTTTTTCAAACTTATACAGTGTATTGGATATGGATACCCATCCTCTGGGGTCATTGGTTCTTCCATTACAACCATATTTATCAGGATGCATTTCTCCAATTTCTGGTTCTTCATAGAAGTATCCCATATCTTTTATTTCTTCACTTTTTCCTGTACTTAAATACTTGGACATAATAAAACCAATAACAGAAGGATGAATTTTATTAGGAATCGCATAGTCATATAACCATTCTCCTACTTTTGGCTCCATATCAAAAATATGATCAAAACGTTTTTCAAGAGGTTCTGCTATGTCTTTTGCTACAATAGAGTATTTTTTTTGGTTTCCTGTTGCTACCACTACCACATTTTCAGGTAATTTCAAACCCTTTCCTATTTCTACTAGTCGATTTAGTACTAAGGTATAGACCAGAGATTGAACCGCAGGTGTCACATTTAAAAGTTCATCGAGCAAGATGACAATTTTTCCTTTGCTTTCTTTTGATCGTTCATAAATTTTATCTGCTAAGTCATACAAATTTTGGACATTTTCTTTGATTAATTTTTGTTCTTCTGGAGTTGCACAATCGAGCATTGCTTGTTTATAGAAATCAGGAGGAATGTTTTGTCCCGTTTGGAAATTCATCGACCCTACTACTTTTTCTGGAAACATATTGTTTGTTAGTTTGATATAAATTAAATCTGGGTACAAAGTTTTCAGTCTTTCTGTTTTTCCGATACCAGAGGGTCCACGCAGCAAAACAGATTGCCCTGATTCGATCCAATCTTGAATTTTTTCTGTTGCCGTCATATTTCTTCGTTCATTTACTTTGGTCGTATCAGGATTCATTTTTTGTAAGCGGGTTGGTTTTGTTTCTTTATTTTCTAAAGGTGTATTGATGTTAATAGCTTCTATATCTTTCGAAAAACAATTTTCTAAAAATTTATAAATATCGGTATTCTCAAAATTCCCTTTATAATTTTGCTCTTGATTAAATTGAACTCCTGCAAAAATAATTTTTTTACAAACTGCTATATTTTCTTTCTCAGAAATTAACCATTTAATAGGTTCTACTTCTATCCAATAAGGACTACCAACTTTCACCTGACGGCCATCGGACAAATTTCTATCCTCACAATTTAAATCTGCTACAAAGCGAATGAATTTTTTTCCTTTATAACTAAACTCAATATGGTTTCGTGGTTGAAAAGAAGTAGAATAACAATCACACTGTACAGAATCTGTAATATACTCTTTTCCAGTCTTTGTGAGTGTTTTATATTGAAAATTTTGTTCTAACAAATTTGAAAGTGATTCTGGAACTATAGTTTGTGGATATTCTCCATACTCTACTTCCAAAATACCATTAGTCCCTCTCACTCTGTTCGAGGAGATGGATTGGATTACTGAGTAAGGTAAAGCTGGGCGAGCCCCACCAGCACGCCTATCAACATCGCTCCAACGCCTAAGTCCAGGCCAGTCAACAACGCGGGCGTTATTTCCATAAGGTGTCTTAGTCCACCACCAACCAGTACGATTTTCTTGCGAATCTCCTTCACTAGTATAACAAAAATTCGATACATATCCTCCTAAAAGAATAGAGAAATCTGTAATTGCACATTCTGTACCATATTTATTAAATATTTCTAGACAACTTTTTCCGAAGATTTGTTCCTCTGTTAAAAATGTTAAATTACTCATACAAAATCACCAATGTTCTTAATTTTATTTTATCACAGTTTCATCCATTTTGGAAAAAATTTCCTCTTTCCAATGAGAAGATTCGTTCGTATGCTTAATATGGTTAGAAAAAGCATTCTTTCTTATTGACACATACTTTCCATCTACAATTCCTTTTTTATAAGCTTATGAATTGTTTTAATGTGTTTTTTCATTCTATGTTTAGAAGAAGCCCTTAATTTTATAATAATTCTTCCTTTTTCTTTCATGATATGGCGATATCCTAAAAAATCAATTCCATTTTTAACTTGTCCAATCTGTGTTTTAGAATTCAATTCTAATTCTAATAAATCTTTAATCATTATTTCAATTTCTGTTTTACATCTTTTTAAAACTTCTTTATCTTTATGAAGCAAAATCATGTCATCCATATAACGAACGTAAGATTTTATCTGTAATTTTTCCTTAATAAAATGATCCACTTTATTCAAATAAAATAAAGCAAACCATTGACTAGACTGATTACCTAAAGGAAGTCCAATATTTGCTTTGTCAGGTTGGTCTTTGACAAGTTTTTTTATTAGCCACATTTCTTCCACTGAAAAATCAACTTCCTTTAAAAGATTTAATAAAATATCATGATGGATACTAGGAAAAAATTTTTTGATATCACATTTTAAAAAATAAAAATGATTGTTTTGTTCTATTTTAAATTCTTTTCTTAAAAAGCGATGCAACCTTTGAATAGCAAAATGTGTTCCTTTTTCTTTACGACAAGCACAATTATCAAATATTAGTTTTTTTTCAAGTTTAGGACGTAATGAAGTATCACAAAAACATCGAACAACTACTCTATCTTTAAAAGGCAATGCTTCAATAAGCCTTTCTTTTGGCTCATAAATATAAAATTTCTTATATTTTCCAAGTTTATATGTTTTACTTAACAATTCACTTCTAATATTACTTAAATTAACTGATAGATTTGTTTCAAAACGAATAACCTCTCCTTTATGTTGCTTTCCTTTGCGACATTTTTTATATGCTCGGTATAAATTTTCAAAGGTGAAAATCTCTTCTAATTTCATAAAATCCTCCAAAAAATAAACACCTCTTATAACGCACAAAGAATAAAATATCCGTTGTTTGTGTAGGTGTTTTTATATTCTTCTAAACGCATAAATTCATAGCGAATAGAAAAGAAGAAAATTCCTTCACCTTAAGATATAGACCTATTTTTTCTAAAATAAATTTCTCGAATCCGTTTTCTAGATTTATTAAAAATCTCTTCAAAAGTGAATCTGGGCGAGCCCCACCAGTACGTTTATTAACATTGTTCCAATTTCTATTTCCATTTTAGTTAACAGCGCGGGCGCAAAACAGGGGCTCTTGCACACACGAAAAATATAAATTTTCTTCTTAATTAAAGGCTTTTCAACCTATAATCCTAATTTCTTTTTTTAAACCTTTCATCATCGCTTTTTTTCCAAGCAATGATAAGATTGATTGCTTTTGCAAGTTGCATAGATATTTGCTTATACTGTCTAGTCAAAATACAAGAAGCATTTAGAGAAACCATAGCAACATATCCTAGAAGCTTTAATTTTACAATAGCTTCCTTTTGCAACTCCTCTCTTTTTGTTTTATTATCTTTAGAGTCTATACGAATAAAATTAGCCTCTAGTAAAAGTTCTAATGTATCCAAACAATAATTTTGCATTCTATTCACAAACACTCCGCGAAATTTTTTAGGTGATTTTTCCGTTACTGCAATAACATAAGCCGCGAAATTTTTTAGGTGATTTTTCCGTTACTGCAATAACATAAGCCCCTAATTTTTTCACAACAGTTATAGCAATTAAATCATTAGCATTAGAAGGAATTTTTTCTATTTCTTTCCATTCTTTATCTTCTATGTCCATCTCATCTTTTAAAAATTCCTTACGAATTTTTTCATCATTCGCTATCGCAATACCTTGCCTCACAGCTATTTTATCTTCTAAACTATTTATTTCAGTTTCCGCAATTTCTATATGTTTGGGAATTTTCAAATTACTATTCCTACTTACTTGCATAATATCCACAACCTATAAATATAAAATTATTGTAACACAAATGTATACAAAATGCATTTTTTCAATTACTAAATTAAAAAGCCAAATAAAAATAGGCTTACTTTTTAAACATTTTATATCGGAATAACGCCGAAGGCCTATGTCCTCCACCCGTTTGCATCTTTTCCGTTTTTTCTACCTTATCTTTGATAATACGTCGGAAAGCAGGATCTAACAATTTTTTTCCTAAAATCACTTCATAAACTTGTTGCAATTCTCCTAAAGTAAAATAAGTAGGCATCATATTAAAAACAATATCTGTATATTCTAACTTATTTTTTAGCCTTGAAATCCCACTCACAATCACAAGAGGATGATCAAAAGCAAGACTCTCATTTTCTAAAATTTCATATTTATAACGATCAGTCGTTTTTTCTTTTAATGTTTTCTTGATTTTAAACTTAATCAGTTCATTCCCATTATCTAAAGTGACATCTATTCTTTTTTCGTCTTCTAAAAGCATCACATTAAACCAAGAAGCATTCTTAGTCACATCCACTTTTAACCTATTTTTATCAATTAAAGCCATATAGGATGTAGAAATAACACGCATTCTAGGGTCTCTATTAGGATTTCCATACGTATAAAGTTGTTCTAAATATATATCTTTTATGTTGGTTTCATCCTTTAAAATTCTTTCTGCTGCCTCTTCAATATCCTCATTAATTCTCACAAAACCACCAGGCAAACACCATTTATCTTTAAAAGGATATGTATCTCTTTTAACAAGCAAAATACTAAAATACTTTTTATTTAACTTTCGATAATTTTCTTGTAAACCATCCGATACACTAAAAATTAAAATATCACTCGTTAAAGAAAACGGGTCAAATTGCGTTGGATCATAATCACGCAAAAATTCTTCTTCAGTTTTATATTCTTTCATTTCAACACCTCTTACTTTAAAAATTTTTCCTGAATGATTTTTGTAAAATCGTAATCATACATTCTTAAACATTTTATCTTCTTATTCCGCACTGTAATTTCAATTTTCTCTACTTCATTGCACTCTTCGTTTTCCCCATCAACACTTATAAGTAAATCCTTTTTTTCCTTTTCAGGCACCAAAGTGATTTTAGCATTTTCTGGAACAATCACCGAATTTAACAAATTTCGATACGATTTATTATTAAGAGGCGCTATAGGGGTAATTTGCAATGTATGTAAACTTGCATAAACGATACTTCCACCAAAACTTAAGTTATAAGCAGTAGAACCAGTTGAAGTAGAAATCAAAATTCCATCCCCAACAAATCTTTCTAACAATTCATCATTCACATAAACTTTCAAATTTGTCGTATTTAAATACTTATCTCTAACAACAAATTCATTCAAGGAACAATACGTTATAGAATCATTCTTTGCTATCACTTTCGTTTCTTGAATACTCACCTCATCTACTTTAAATTTATTGTATTTAAGTTTTTCAACAAAATCGGCGATTTCCTCTATTTTAATTTCTTGTAAAAAGCCAAGAGTACCAGCATTAATACCAGCGTAATAAAGATGACTTAAAAAACCTGTTTGTTTGACCATACGAAGAAAAGAACCATCTCCTCCAATAGCAAGACCCATATCATATTCTTTGTCCACTACAGAAAATCCTTTTTCTTCAAGTTGTCTTTTCACTTCCTCTTCAATACTTTTTGCTTTCTCATTATGATTAGAAAACAAACAAATACGATTGATTTTTCTATCCATTATATACCTCTTATTTACAATTTGATTATAACACGTCTTTAAAATTATAGCGATAAAATATGCATAAGCATTTCTTTTACTTTACTGCCTATAAGTTCTTTATTTTTCTGTCTTGTTCCTGAAACAGTTTGTAAAATTTCTTGATAAAATACATTTTTTTCTACATCAAAAATACTAATATAAACCTTATCTTGTTCCTTTGTAGGATTTTGTTCATCCTTACGATTTATTTGACCTGTAATTCCTACACCCAAACTAGAATTGGCATAGTGAGCAATATTTTTACTCATTTCATCTGCTGTTTTCATACTATAAACAGAATAGGTTTTTATAACATTCTCATCGACACCCATTTTGATTTTGGCATCATTGGAATATGTCACTGCACTAAAAGAAAGAACTTTACTAGCATTTTCTATATCCGTTATAGCACTTGCAATATATCCCCCAGTACAAGACTCCATCGTACTTATTGTCATGCCCTTTTGCACTAATTTTTCTACAACCTCTCTCATCATTGATACAACCCTTCTTTCCTTATATATTCTAAAACATTTTCATCCAAAACGGAATTTAAATATTCTTCACAATGTTCTTTGATTGCTTTTCGTACATCTGTAGAAGAAACATCTTCTGTTTCAAAATCTAAAGCAAAAATATTCTCATTGGGAAGATGACTTAAAATTTCCTTTACATTTTGCTTTTTTCTAGGTAAAACATACAAGTTAAAATGTTCTAAAATATATTGATAATTCTTCCAAGTTTTTATTTCTTTTAAATTATCTGCTCCAGTTATAAAAAAAATTTTATCATTCTTAAACTTTTCTTGAAAATAAGAAAGCGTTTGGTATGTATATGTAAGAGTATTTTTAAGTTCATAATCCGATACTTCCATATTTTTAGAATCCTTAATCATCTCTTTAATCATGTGATAACGATATTGACTTTCCAGTAACGCCTCTTTTGGATAACGATTTCCCGTAGGAACAAAAATCACCTTTTCTACATAGTTATTTTCAAGTAAGTAGGTAGCAATTTTTTTATGCAACTTATGCGGTGGATTAAAAGAGCCACCAAATATTCCAATTCTCATACTTTTTTCCTCTCTACATTATGTAATACCTCTTTAACATCATCATAAATGGTTTTTAAAGATTCTTTATTGTGTAATTTTTCAATAATACGAGAAAGTCTTTTTGAACAATCTACTTCTTCATACCACTCCAAATTTTTGATAATATCAGAAACATAAGAAAGATTAGTAGAATAAAGCTTATCAAATAAACCCTTTTGATAGCTTTCTATAAAAATAGAAGGACCTTCTGTTAAAAGAGCAAACGTAGAAACCAAATACACTTTTCCAGCCCCATGGCTTTTTAAATATTCTGCTACTTCAATCATGGAAGAACCTGTCGCAATCATGTCATCAACAACAATAACATCTTTTCCAACAACAGGAGCTCCTAAATAAACATGCTCTACAATTGGATTTTTGCCATCAATCACTTTACTCAAATCTCTTCTTTTATAAAAAACACCTACATCGCTATTTAAAATTTCAGCATAATATCTAGCACGCTCCATAGCACCCATATCGGGACTAATAACAAGTAAATTACTAATATTTTCTTTTTTTACAATTTGATTTAAAATATCATGGGCCACAAAGAAATTTTCAAAAGGAAGATTCGGAATAGCATTAGAAACGTTTGGATCATGCGCATCGAAAGTAACGATATGATCTACACCAAGGGATTCAAGTTCTTTTAGGGCAATCGCACAATCTAAAGACTCTCTTCCTTTTCTTTTATGTTGACGTGACTCATAAAGCAAAGGCATAACTAAAGTGATTTTCGCAGCATATCCAGAAAGAGCCGAAATCACTCTTTTAATATCTTGAAAGTGTTCATCAGGTGAATAATGATGAGTATATCCATGCATAAGATACGTAATGTTATAGTTTCCAACATCACTTAAAATATAAATATCTTTATCTCGTACAGATGCATTAATTTTAA
The DNA here is from genome assembly GCA_949280095.1 of uncultured Bacilli bacterium. Lineage (GTDB taxonomy): Bacteria > Bacillota_I > Bacilli_A > RF39 > UBA660 > MGBC108787. The sequence continues at coordinate 27,603 of CASDHD010000001.1, read as the reverse complement.
TCTTTCCTTCTCCGTTACTAAAGCGATCTTTTGTAATAGGAAGTAAAAAGGACTCTGTACAACCTGTTTCCTTTTGTAAATGTTCATCCACCTTTCTACCTAAACCTTCTATATTATCCAAAACGATTAATTTTAACTCATTCATCATTCTTCCTCACTTTCTAATTCTTCTAACCAAATATTGTAAGATGCATCACTTGGCATTCTAAGGTCTCCTCTTGGTGATAAACTAATGCTTCCTACTTTCACTCCATCAGGCATACAACTTCTTTTAAACTGTTGTGTAAAAAAACGTCTTAAAAATACTTTTAACCATTTTAAAATTTCTTCTTTAGTAAAATCGTCTTGAAAAGTAAGATGTGCTAGTTCAAGTATTTTCTTAGGTGAAGCACCGTTTCGTAAGAAATGATATAAATAAAAATCATGTAATACATAAGGACCTACATTATCTTCTGTGATTTGCTTTATCATTCCCTCTTTACTAGGAGGTAAAAGTTCAGGAGATATAGGTGTATCTAAAATATCAAGTAGTATTTCTCTAGCTGGACTTTCATTTTCTGCTAAAAATTCTACTAAGTATTTTACAAGCGTTTTGGGAATACTCGTATTTACTGCATACATACTCATATGGTCCCCATTATAAGTACACCAACCAAGAGCAAGTTCAGATAAATCTCCTGTTCCAATTACAAGCCCATTTACTTGATTGGCAATATCCATTAAAATTTGCGTACGTTCTCTTGCTTGCCCATTTTCATAAGTTATATCATGGTTATCGATATCATGACCAATATCTTGATAATGTTGTAAACAAGAAGATTTAATATCTACTTCTCTTAAAGTAGCTTTGTATTTTTTTACTAAAGCAATAGCATTTTGGTAAGTACGATTCGTTGTTCCAAATCCTGGCATCGTCACTGCAATAATATTTTCATTATCAATTCCAAGTTTTTTATAAGCTTCTACAATAATCAAAAATGCTAGAGTTGAATCAAGTCCACCAGAAATTCCAAGAACACATTTTTTGATATTCGTGTGCTTTAATCTTTTGGCAAGAGCACAACTTTGAATATGAATGATTTCTTCACATCTTTCTTTTCTTTTGATACTATTACTTGGAACAAAAGGTGTTTTCACATAAAGTCTATCAAGTACAGGATTTTTCTCTACTTTAAACTCAATATTACGATATTCTTTCACTTCGTTCATTTGAAAACTTGTATTCTTCATTCGATCATGGTTAAGTTTTTGAACATCAATATCCGTACAAATAAGGTTGCTAGTAAAATCAAAACGTTTATTTTCACACAAGAGTGTACCATTTTCATAAATCATACTTGCCCCAGAAAATAATAAATCTGTCGTACTTTCATTCACGCCTGATGAAGCATATACATAACCTGTCATTGTTTTAGCAGATTGCATCTTGATTAAGTTTTTTCGATATTCATATTTCCCTATTGTTTCATTACTTGCAGATAGATTAAAAATAACAGTAGCTCCCGCAGTACTTAAATCGTTACTTTTAGGGTTTACACTCCATACATCTTCACAAATTTCAATTCCAAAAGTGAATCCATCTACATTTTCACAAGAAAACAACAAATCTGTACCAATAGGAACCATTTGATGACATAACTTCATTTCTTTCGAAATGATAGATTCACCACTTGTAAACCAACGTTTCTCATAAAATTCATTATAATTTGGAATGTACGTTTTTGGAACAATCCCTAATAGTTTTCCATTTTGAATCACCACTGCAGTATTGAAAAGAGCGTTATCCAAAAAGATAGGAGCCCCTACAATAAAAACAATTTTTTTACCCTTTGAAAAGGCAAGTAAATCCTCTAAAGCATCTTTCGATTTTTGCAATAACAAATCTTGATGAAATAAATCTGCACAAGTATAACCTGTTAAACAAAGTTCAGGAAATACCAAAACTCCTATATTTTTTTCGATGGCCTTTTTTATTTGTATTTTTATTTCTTCAGTATTAAATTTAACATCTCCTACCTTAAGTTCAGGAACACTAGCCCCTACTTTCACAAATCCAAAACAATCCATTTCTTTACCTCTTTTCTTTTAAATTTTTTGCTCTTTCAAGCACATATGCCGAATTGAGACCTTTCATCCAATCACGACGAACTATTTCATCTAGTTCTTCTTCTGTTACCAACACATATTTAATAAACTCATCTTTATCTAAGCGCTGTTCGCTTACTTTTTTGCAATTTCTTGCAATATAATAATAATTGTAAGCAGCAGAACATCCCTGATCTTGATAATAAGAACCAATACATTCTAAGTGTTCTGGCGTATATCCTGTTTCTTCTTCTAATTCACGTATAGCTGCATCACTTGGACTTTCTCCGTTTTCTATATATCCTGCTGGAAAGCCAATATCTACAGTTTTTTTAGTAAAGACTCTTGGTTCAATTGCTAAAAGGTAGTGTCCATCTTCCGTAATAGGAAGAATGATGGCTGCATTTCCATCTTTATAATCTTTTAAAACTTTTTCCCTAATCATTGTTTTGCCATTATTTAATAAACATTTATATCTTTCCATTTGTAAAAAAGTTTTGCGTTTTACCAAACCATTTCTTTGCCTTTCTATATGAATAGTTTTTAACTCTTCAAAAAACTTCCAAATTTCATCTAACTTTTCCATCTTACTTACGAACCAACTTCCTTGTATTTTCAATCATTTCCATCCTAAATTTCACATAATCTTCTGTACCATCTACATAATACTCTTGAGGATTAACTCTTCTTTTTACTTCTGGATACAGCGTTTGCATTTCAGCATTACAATACTGTTGCTTTTCCATAATTTCAGAATCATGGTAAACAAGGTGTCCATCTATAAAAATTGGTTGTTGCAATTCTCTTAACTCAAAATGTTGGAGTGTTTTTCGTTTAGTAAAATCATTAGGATTTACAATGGTTAAATCTTCTTTTTTTATAGTTTCATTTCTTCTTGTCATAATATCTGCAACTGCAAAACCAGTTTCTTTGTCATAAGCACGATATAATTTTTTATAATCTGGATTGATAATCTTAGCAGTCGTATTGCTTATTTTAATTTTAGGTACCCATACTCCATTGATTTTTAAGGCAACTTCTTTATACACACAACCCATTCTACCATTTGGTCTAGAAATATTATCTCCAACACCTAGACTATCAAAATAAGCTCCTTGCACAATCAAATTCTCAATTTTCTCATCATCAAGACCATTGCTTAAACAGATTTTAGCATTTGGAAATCCAGCTTGATCTAACATCTTTCTTGCTTCTTTAGAAAGGTAAGCTAAATCTCCTGAATCAATACGAATACCTATATGTTCTGTACTAATCCCTTTTTCTTTCATATAGTTAAAGACACGAATAGCATTTGGTACTCCACTTCTTAAAGTATCAATCGTATCTACAAGTAACATACAATTGTTAGGATAAGTTAAAGCATAGTTTAAGAATGATTCATACTCACTAGAAAATGACTCAATATAACTATGTGCCATTGTTCCCATTGCTGGAATGTTTAACATATCTGCTGCCATTACATTACTCGTTCCCACACAGCCAGCCATAATTCCATAAATAGAAGAGTTAATCGCATCTTCAACTCCCGCAGCACGTCTAGCTCCAAACTCCATTACACCAACATTTTTAGGAGTTACTTCTATAATCTTTCTAGCACCTGTTGCATGTTCCATAGAACCATTGATTATTGATAAAATAGCTGTCTCCACGATTTGTGCTTCAATTAGAGGTGCTTTTACAGTAATTAATGGTTCGTTTGGAAATACTGGAGTTCCATCAGGAATAGCATAAATACTTCCTGTAAACTTAAAGTTTTTTAAATAAGTAATAAATTCTTCTGGATAATGGTTTCTTCTAAAAAAATCTAAATCTTGTTCACTAAATTTTAAATTCTCAATGTAAGGAATAATTTGGTCAAGTCCTGCCATCACAGCATACCCTCCACCATTTGGTACCTCTCTAAAGAAAACATCAAACACTGCCTCTTCATTTTGTTTATTATTAAGTAGATAAGCCATACTCATTGTAAACTCATAAGCATCACTCATCATCGTATAATTTCTTGGTAATCTTTCATGCCTATTATATATTTTCATTTTTCTCTTCTCCTCCTACTTTAACCCTAGTTTTCTTTCAAATTCTTCTAATTCTTCAAAATTTTCTACCGTTATAATTCCGGCTTGTTCCATTACTTTATAAGCAATGTTTAACCATTCTTCACGATTATGCTCAGGACTATCAAAAGTATCAATAGCACTTTTTACAGCAAAAAGAATTGCTTCCTTATTGATTTCATCTAAATACCTTGAAAAAGGTCTGGCAAAATCCATAACACATAAATCTGCACATACGCCACAGAATATGACCTCTTGTAAATTTTTCATATCCTTTATGTCACTTTGAACATTGTGATTAAACATTCCCATTGTAGAATTTTTTTCATAAAGATTTGTGTTAGGAAGAACTATTGCATTTTGAATTTCTGGTATTATTTCTACTTCCTTTGTCCCTTTAATACAGTGAGGTGGATACTTCTTGAATTCAGTTGCATCAGCACGATGTCCCTCTAATACAAAATTTACAAGTTCGTTTTCGCGTTTCATTTTTTCAATTAACTTTAGTTGTTCAGGAACTAAATTTAAATAACTTTTATTTGCCATTGGTCCAAAATGAACAAAACCATTATTCATATCAATAACATACAATGCTTTTTTAAATTCTTTTAAATCCTTTCTTTGCACTAACATTTCTCTTCTTTTTTCTAGATTCTCTCTTTCTGTTTTCATATTTTTCATTTTCTTTCCTCTTTTCTTATTAACGTTTTGTTAATAACAAAACTTAAAATAATATATTCTTTTTTAAGAACACTTATTAACATTTTATTAATAACACACAGTTAAATTTTAACAAGTTTTTTGACTTGTTATTAACATAATATTAAAAACAAAGGGATTTGTCAACTACTTTTTTACTAAAAAAACCAAAGTTGGTAATTTTCCAAAAGAAAAAGAACACCTAAATCCGTGTTCTTTTTCAAAAAGTGTGAGTTTGAGTTTATATGTTATTTAAAAATTGTATAGAGTTATCGTTATTTATATATTTTTTTTTACTACTTTTTTTAAACTATATACATCCCTTCCTTTCTATGACTAAATCATAACAAAGGAATATGAAAGAACTGTGAAGTCTATGTGAAACTTAAATCACTTTACAATCTCAAAATAGAATATTGTACCATGCCCTTTTTTACTTTTTACACCATAAACAAAATTATGCATTTCTAAAATATTACGAACAATAGATAACCCTATACCAGTTCCTACTACATTACGTTTATGGTTCTTTTCATTTTTATAGTACTTATCCCAAATGTAAGGCATATCCGAAGTTTTGATACCTTTTCCTGTATCTATAATTTCAACCAAATAACTTTTTTCTTTTTCCGTAACACGTACAGTTACTTTTTTATCTTTACCTGTATAATTGATAGCATTATTTAATAAATTGTAGATAACTTGGTTAATCTTATTCTTATCTGCACATACCATAGCTTTATCTGGCAGTTCTAATACAAAATTATACTTTTCTGTTTCTTTTATAATATCATAACGACTTAAAACCGAATGAATTTGCTCTACTAAATCATAAGTTATCATATTTAATTTTTCACTATTGGCTTCTAATTTAGATAAATCAAGTAAATCATTCACCAAAATATTCAAGCGATCCGTTTCTTCTATAATAATATTGAGATCTTTATTTCGCTTTACTTTATCCTTATAAGAAATATCTCGCACCATCTCTGCATAAGCCTTAATCATTGTTAAAGGTGTTTTCAAATCATGACTTACATTTGCAAGCAAATCACGTCTTAATTCATCTATCATTTTCATATCTTTACAAGCATTATTCAAAGTCTTGGCCAAATCATCAATTTCAAGTGTTCCATTTTCATGAAAAACAACATCATAATTTCCTTTTCCCATTTCTCTTGCTTTTTTAGTTATATTAATAATTGGTTTCGTTATTTTTTTTGATAAAAAATAAGCAATAAAACAAGCAAATACTAAAACTAAAAACATAATATAAATGAGTTGGCCTTTTAAAATAATACTTGTAGAATCAATATCTTCTAAACTACTATAGACAAATACATATCCAGAATTCACTTTAATCCCATATAAATAAGCTTTGTTTTTATAGGTAGGATTAACAAGTTTTACACCACTTTTTCGTGTTTCTGAACTTTTTAAACTACTTTTAATTTTATTAATACTACTAATATTTTTATCTAAACCACAGCCTACTTGTAAAGTATTATAGGTAATTTTAGTTCCGAAATTTGTTTCATATTCTATACAAACTTCATTTTGATACGCTAAAGTTGTAAGAGTAGTATCTAAATTCTCCAAATCTGTTGAATCAATTTGATTTACAATCGCATTCATCTTTTTAATTTGATAATGTTCATAACTAAACTGTAAAAACAATACTTGAAATATCCACAAAAATACAATAATGCCTAAACTAAACAAGACTAAATAAAGTAACGTTTTAATATTTAAGCTATTCTTTTTTTCTTTAAGAATCTCTACAAACTTATGCGCTTTACTCCTTATATTCAAACTTATACCCTACTTTCCGAATAGTTACAATAAAGTCACGATATTTTCCTAAATTATTTCTTAGCGTTTTCATATGCGTATCAACAGTTCTATCATCACCATAAAAATCATATCCCCAAATATTTGTCAGTAAATTTTCACGCGACAAGGCAATATTTTTATTTTCAATTAAATAAATAAGTAAATCATATTCTTTAGGAGTTAATTGTACTAAAGAGTTATCCACATAAACTTCATGTGCATCTTTATGAATTTCTAATCCTTTGAATTTATAAAAAGAACTATTATTTTGATTTCTTTTTGTCACAGCTTTAATACGCGCAATAAGTTCTCTAGGACTAAAGGGTTTTGTCACATAATCATCAACACCTATATCAAAGCAAGTAAGTTTATCATATTCTTCGCTTCGAGCAGAAAGCATAATAAAAGGGACACTACTAAATTTACGAATCTCTTTCACTGCAGTATAGCCATCCATTTTAGGCATCATAATATCCATGATAACAACATCAAAGGAATTATTTTTAATTTTTTCAATAGCTTCATACCCATCACTTGCTTCTAAAAAATCAATATGTTCTAATTTTAAATATTCTTTTATAACATCACGTATTAATTCTTCATCATCTACAATAAGTACCTTCAAAGATATCACTTCCTCTTCATAATAGTATAACGCAATTGTGATAATTTAGTGAAAAAGAAAAAATCTATAAAGCTTTTTCTCTATAGATTTTGTTTATAATAACTTTTGCTATACAATTTAAAAATTTATCTACCGTTGATATAATCTCTATAATACTCTCGTCCTGTAACCCCAAATTCTCTCACCAAAGTCCTTTCAAGTTCACCGTAAGTAATATTACCTCCGCGCTTATTAATTTCACTATCTATATACTCTTTGGCAGCCTCATAAGACATAGGACTACTATCAATATTATATATATAACCTTTAGGAGCCTCATAAGACATAGATTCACTACCAATATAAGGATCTATACCATTTTCATAAGGATGACAAACATTATATTCTGATGCTAAAGCACTACTATAGTTATCACTACAACTTGGTGGATTTAAACATGGCTCTAAAATTTCTATTGACTCATTTAAAGTACTACTTTCTTCATAAGAATTTTTGTAATATTCATTGACACCAGACTGAATTTCATCATAATCATATCCATTTGCTTCTAAACCTTGTTTTCTATCTTCACCGTTACCATATTTTCCTTGTATAACTTCCATAACAACAGAATTAGTGGTTTGATATTCCTCTATTTTACCAAAAAAAGTTTCGTATTCCTCATAATCCCAAGAAGCACCGTGATTATAATCTCTAATTCCATAGTGATTTTTTCCCCCATTATACTCTAAAGGATACTTTATAGCACCCATCTCTAAGCCTTGGTTAAAATTTTCTAATAATTTAGCATCTTCTGTTTTTAAAGATAATGTCGTAATTAACATTGTCCCAATGCAAATAGCTCCTGCTTGAATGATTTGCTTTTTCTTGATTTTTTTATTAAAACTTTGAGTATTTATTAATTTCATAATAGAACTCCCCCTCTTTTTCTTAATTATCGTTTAGTATACATGAATTTGTAAATATTGTCAAGTATTTGTCACCTCCTCTCAGGATAAATTTGTCACCTCCTCTTCCTCTTTATAGATACATTTGTGATAATTAAGTGAAAAAGAAAAAATCTATGAAAACATCACAGATTTCTTTCTTAATCATTTTAGTTTATTTCAACTCTGGATATCCCTTAGATTCTATAGTTTCTAAATTCCAAATAGTCTCATCAAAATGTAATGTATCTCGATAAAATTCTTTTGTATGAATTTCTTCTTCCGTTACAACTTTTAAACTTGTTGAAGTTTCTTCTGTAACACTACTGAATCCAAGACTTCCTAAATATTCATAAACATTATCCATCGTAGCAGTAATCGTAGCTGGTAAAGCTCCTGTTACTTTATATGGAATTTTTTCTACACCTTCACTATCTACAAATCCTTCCATATTACCTAAAGCTATAGAATTCTTAATCATTGGTGTATCATAAATATTTCCTATTAATCCACCATTAAATTCACTATTAGCAACAGGACTATAAGTATTTCCAGTTTTATGAATATCAACTTTTGAAATAACATTCTCAATCGTTCCACCTTTTTGGAAAGCTCCAACAATTCCACCATTCTCGGTCATGACGATTTCGATACTTCCTGCAACAAATACATTTTTGACAGTACCACCATATTTTCGACCAATAAACGTTGAAACATATACACCTGTAGCTTTAACACTAGCATTTCTAACAGAAATATTTTCAAATGTAGAATTTTGATTATCAAATGATGCAACAACTGCTACTCTATGTCTTCCTTCTAAAGTAATACCGTCAAACTTCAAGTTTCTAATTGTAGCACCGTTTGTAAGTTTCGCAAAAGCCGAAATATCATCACTAGTAGATGTAGCGATATTCGTAAAGTTTTGAATATTTAAATTTTCGACAGTTCCTGTTATCGTATTAAATAATGATAAGTTATTTAAGTTGGAAAGGGTATGTCCATTTCCATTTAGTTTTCCAGTAAATGTTGTAGTAATTACTGAACCAGTTCCTGTGTAACCTGTGAAATCTAAATCTGCCTCTAAAACGTAGATACCACCCGGATTCTCATTTAATTTTTGGAAATCTTCTATACTGGTTATCTTATTTTTTAAGGTTTCTACTTCAATTCCACTAGTAACAGTTGTTCCAACAGATCCTCCAATTAAACTTACATCATTTCTTCCACCAAAGTTTAGTTGTAGTTCTTTGGCTTTTACGTTTTCTAATACACTGTATTCGGTTCTTACTGATAAGGCTCCCACGTTTGCTATATTCATTGGAATGTCTGTTCTTTCAAGTACTAAGTCTTTTACATATCCAAAACGAATTTTTTGGAAGATTGGTATTTTATTTCCTATAATTTTATGACCATTTCCATCTAGTTTTCCCATAAATGTTTGCGTTACATTTTGAGTCATTCCGCTAAAGTCAATGTCATTGTCTAATATGTAATATCCATAAGGTTCTGCATTGATTTTATTTACTAATTCTTCAGCCGTTTTAATATGTGTCATTTCTAAGTTGGTTCCTAGTGGGTCATCTATAAAGTCATTGGTGACTCTTTTTAAGTAATGATAGTAAATCTTACGAAGATTGGTTCCGCTTGTAATGTTTCGATTGCCATTTTTTGCATCATTTCTTAAAGCATCGACAAATTGTTCAATCATTAAATCAATGTTGACATATTTGTTATCAAGTTTAGATTCAATTTCCGCATAGCGACTCATTCTGTATTCTTTCCAGTTCATGGCGGTTCCTGTTTTGGCGAGTGTTATTTTTTGAATGGCGTCTAAATCAGAACTACTCATTTTACTACCAAAGGTTACATAACCATCGACTCCAGCATAGCCTAACATTTCAAACATGTTTTTCTTATTGGAGAACGCATCTGCATATCCATTGTCGTAATGCCCCATATACCAACGGGTTACCCAAATGGATTCATAACCATAATCATTGGCACCAATACTGTTGATTGGTACAAGTCCTCGAACACTCACTCCCCATGCATTATTCGGTCTTAACATAATTCGATTATCCCAAAGGGATTCTAACGTTGTTAAGTTCATGGCTTCGGCTTGTTCTTTCGTAATGGTTCCCCATGTACTCCAACCAGCCGATGTATTCATTCTTGTTGCGATTTTTGCTTGTTCTTCTGGAGTTAATTGAATGAATGCTTTCGCTGAAACATAATCTAGAAGTTCTAAGGCGTCAAATTGGCCTTTAAAATAATTTTCTAATTTTTCTCTCGTATTAATTCTTTCTGGTGTTAAATTTTGGGTTGCCATACTTTCTTTTCCTAAGGTAAAGGCAAAATTGAAGTAATAAGGTCCGACATCGTAACCACTAATATTATTGTTACTCCAAGTTTCTTTTTGCTGAACATTTCCTTCTGTATATGTTTCTAGTTGTAATCTTGCCCCTTTTCTAAACAACATAATTTTATCGTAAAGGGCATGTTCAAATTCATGGGTCCAAGTATCGTAGTTTGTTAGTCCTGGTCTTGCAATAAACCATAAGAATCCTGCAGTATTACCAACACCTGCTGCGGAACCATATTGCCATGCTCCTACCGCTTCATTGAAGTTTTTAGAGAATGGTTCCGTTGTCGTTCCACTTCTATTCCATGTTGTAACAGGAGAGGTTCCCATTGGAATATTTGTTCCTGGGAAATAATTTGTTTTGTATCCTGTAATCGTTTTTACTGTATCATAAACCATAATAGTGAAGTTATTCCAACTTTCAACATGGAAAGATCCAGCCATGGTATCAAATTGTCTTTTAATAAGAGCAACATGATTTTTTACATGATTTTTTACCGTATTTTGGCCAGATGCCGTTGTTGGATCGGCAATGTAAACTCTTTGTGCCCCCACTTGGAATTGGGCTGGTCCTGATATAATATATCCTGCATATTTTGGTAATGTTGATAACGGAAGGATAAAGTTTTGAAACCCTTTTAATCTATCCCATGCACGGTATTTTACTTCTGGATGATTTTCCACTGGTATTTCTGCTAAAATTCCGATGGAAGAGAAATGTTCTGTAAACCAGTCATTTATATCTTCATATCCACCGATATTTCTGATTACACCATCTAGATAATAAGTTAAGGCAGAACTTCCTGTATATTTACTTAAACTATTTGCGAAGAATGTATGTGTTGCGTTGGTTCCTAAATTTCCTGTTAGTACTTCTTCTGTTAAGTTGTCAATCGTCATAGAGTCTTTGTACATTTTTCCTTCAAAGAATAGAAGATCTGATACTTTTGCTCCACCTATTTCAAAATGGTACCATCTATGGTAGTAATTGTAAGCGTATAAGATTTTGTCTAATCTACCACTATCGATTAGTTCTTGTTTTATCTTGTTATTTAAAAGTTCGCTATCCATGTTTAGTATACTATTGCCATCATTTTGTAATAGTTGTAGAGCAATTGTTTCTGCAAGTGGTTTCATTACTTCGTTATAATGGTCTTTGTATAACCTACTATCTGCAGCAGTAGTAAGTGGGTCAAGGATAGTTGTGTAATCAACACTATTTATGTAGTCTATAATTACATCAACAATAGATGCAGAATCTTTTATAACATAGTTATTGTAAGCATAATCTATGCCTAATCCTTCTATTTCATAAATAGAAATATCTTGTTTTAATTCTTTAAATGTTACGTTATATTGACTTGTAGTTTGATCATCAAATACAATTTTTATACTTGTAATACTGTTATTATTTTGACTTGTCAAATAAGTTACTAATTTATTATTACTATATGGTAAGATATGTTTTATTATTTTAGAATTTAATTCGTGGTCATTGCTTATTTTTAGACCATCTTCAATTAAGTATTTTGCATCATAGTAAGGCATTAATTTGTTTATATTATGATATAGAATATCTTTAGAAATAGTATATCCACTTATTTTACTTATTCTACTATAATCTGGAATATAAAGTTTATTATTGTTTGAACTTTCCTCATCTATTACTTCTCCATCTACTTCGGTAACTTTTAAGACAGGTGGTTTATCATAGGAAACATTAGATAAATCCCAAATATTTTCATCAAAATTTGCTGTATTTTTAAAGAATTCAGTTGTAAGTTCTTCTTTGGTAACTTGAGATACATAAGCACCACTTGCATTACTTACTAATCCAGAATCAGCAAGTTCATAGTTATTAGTAGATAATGAATTAATAGAAGAACCATGTACGCTATAAAAATTAGTTCCTGTTGATAAACTTACATTATTTTTTAAGATTGTGTTATTATTTAATGCTAATCCTACGATATCTCCATTTAGTCTTGCACTAACATTATTTGTATACGTTACTTTCGTAATACAGTTTTCAATTGTGATTACGTCTGTTCCATCACCAGTTCCTAAAACTCCACTAATACCATTTCCGTCTTTATTTTGAGTTGATTTTAAATCTCCTTCTACATAACAATTGGTAATTGCTCCACCTGTCATATTTCCAACGATTCCACCAACTCTTATGTGAAGAGAAGTTGTGATTTGGAAATTCGTAACACTACTTTGGTCAAACGTAGTTGCCGTAGCTTCTCCAATTAATCCACCGACACGATTGGTTCCACTAATTAAGTTTAAATCTTTTATATGAACATTATAAATAGTTGAATTCATTGCCGTATTGGCGATTGTTCCTCTACTATTTACTCCAGATAGTTTTGGACTATCTAAAATAAGATTTTCAATAGTGGCTGATTCGATTGTGCCAAATAAAGGTTTAGATAAATTATGTATTGTATAACCATTTCCGTTTAAGGTTCCCATAAAAGATGAAACTAAACTAATATCATTGCTTGTAATAATAGAAGCATCATAGTCACGAGTTAGCGTAAACGTACCTGTTGGATTTTGTTCCATCGCACGAATTAATCCTTCCAAAGTAATATTTTCAGCTACTCCCTCATCGTTTATAGCACCATAAACAATTTCTAAGGCATCTACTTTAGATTCACCATTATATTCTACAACATTATCATAATCTAAAGTTAATATTAATTGGTTATCTTCTATTCTATAACCATTTATTTTAGTATAGAATGTTGGCATTTCTTTCATGTATACTTTAGCAATATATTGGTCTAAATTAGAAAGGTCGCTTTCACTTAAATTGCTTATTTCAACAACACCATCATCCGTTTGTTTATAAATAGATGTTCTAATGATGTCTTTCATTTCAAACTTACGAGCTCCAAGTGTAATATCGGCTTCTAGCAAAGTTACATCATGATATTCATTGGCATCACTTTCTAATACGTTCATATCTAAGTCATAATCTGCTATTACTTTAACTATATAATTTTGATTTTCTTCTGGCATGAAAGTAATTGTATTTAGACCATTTTCTAAAGCTTGTTCTTTAACAATAGTACCATTTTTAAGGACTATAGCTTTTCCACCTGTTATTGTATTTTCTAAATCTATTACTTTAAATGAAGCAGATATTGTAGCATCTATATTTTCTTTGTAACCAAATTGTTCTACTGTTGGTTTATCTTTTAGAACAGTAAGTCTAAATTCATTATTCTCTGAAATAATGATTTCTTTTGAGTTACTTAATATAATTTTTTCTAGTCTTCCTGTTTTCACTCCATAAGTTCTTTCACTACTTATTGTTAAATAGTAAGCATTGTCTTTTTTAGTTAAAGGATACAGAACACCATTAATAACAGCCTTTATTGGTTCGAAATTTGTTGTGTTCGTACTTTCAAAGCTTACTATTATAGGCTCATATTTATTAAAGTATTTAGTTGTACCATTTTCATTATAAGTTTTAATATTTCTAATATTTAATTCATAATCAAGAATTAACTCAACTTCCTTTGTTGTAAGAGTCTCATCGATCACTCTATTATCTTCTTCAGGACTTCCAGGTAAAGTATTACTATCTAAATCATAAGTTGCATTTATTTTTAAAGTGTATTTAGTAGATGGTTCTACTTGGAAAGTAACCTCATTATGTCCTTTTACTATGTCTTTTTCTACTGAAATTCCATCAAGATTCAATAATGCTTTTCCACTTATGAAACTATTTTCCTCATCCAAAACATCAAACCTTAAAGTCACTTCTTTTGTATCTAAATTATCTATTTGGACAAAATTTACAATTTGCGGTTTGTCTTTTAATACTTCGACATTAACAGTTTCGTCTGTTGTTGCAACATCACCATTACTATAAGTAAACCTTGTAATGGATAGTGGATAAATTCCGCTCGAATTTCCAACATTTAATGTAGCTTCATAATTTCCATTGTCTAATTTTACAGCAATACAGTCGATATTATTAATAAGTATTCTTGTAATATCATCTTCTTTGTTACTATCTAAATCAAAAGTTAATTTTAAAACTCCACCTTTTTCTACATATTTGCTATTTGCTATTATACTTTTGATTTCTACTCTTGGATCAGCTTCTACTATTTCTTCTTTTACAAGTTCATCAGTAACAGAATCCACATCATTTCCCGTTATATTATAAGTTAAAAATACTTTTACTTTGTACTTTGTTGTCATTCTTGTTGTGAAAAATTTATTGACGATTCCATCACTTCCAAGTTCATTTCTAGCCAAATTCAAATGATCTATTTCATTATCTGAAGCATCTAGCACTTGGATATAAACATTTGTTACTGCTTCATCCAAATCGTCTAAATGGAACATAACTTTCAATTTGTTCATTTCAGTAAATTCTGCTGTTGATAAATCCTCTACAACTGGTTTTCTTTTATTTACTTGAATAGTTACAGTATTATTTTCGTTCAATTCTATTTTTTTCCCATTAGAAAGAATCACTTCCTCAATGGCAATCGTTTGACTACCTAATTCTGCTAAAGGATCTAGTTCTGCTACATATTGATTGTTTTCTTCTACAACCTCATATTCTTTTCCACCCACTTTTATAGATTTCGGAATATGTTTTGTAGCATTGGTACTTTCAAATATAAGTTTTACTTTATCTTCTTTACTAAAGACAGTTGTTTCTTGATTTCCTTTATAAGTTTTTATGTTTTGAATAGTAAGGTTATAATCAATCAATAATTGTAATTCTTTTTCATAAGATTCTACACCTTTATGCTCATCATCTTCTTCAGAACTACTTAATTTATAATTCAAGATAATGTTAGCAAGATATTCTTTTGCCTCTTCAACAGAAAACTCAATTTGATTTTTTCCTTTGACTATTGCTTCTTGGGTAATCAAAGTTTGACTTTCATCGTAAAACTCTACATAAGCCGATTGTATACTATTTTCATAGTCAATCACATCGAAGTTTAAGATTAATTTAGAATCATCTTTATTTTCTTCTACATAATAATTTTCAATACTTGGTTTGTCTTTTAACACGTCCATTTTAAAGGTATAATTAATTTTTACCTTCTTATCATTATCTAATAATGCTTCTGTAATGGTATATTCTTTTACTCCAGGATGTTCACCAGCATTTAATTTTATCATATAAAGAGCAGTATTTGGTTCTTTTTCCACTTCATATTCTTGGTTATTCATTATAATTTTTTGAATATTAGCTCCAAAACTTACATCTGCATTAAATCTTACGACTACATCTTCCATTTTATTTGGATAAGCATTATCAAGTTCTAAACTTGCTATTTCAACATCATACTCTAATGTATTTTCAATTTTTTGAATTAAAATACTTAAATCCGTTACGTTAAGCTTTCCATCCATATTCATGTCAGCTTTTTCCAATTTATCTTCCTCTAAAGTTTTTAAATTAATTAAATGTAACTCTAATAAACTCACATCTGCATAGTTGATTTCAGAATCCCCATTTAATTCCCCTTTTTTCGAAAAATCATAAGCATAAGCACCTGTAATACCCATAAATTCTGTTAGTATAAAACCTAAAACCCATAAAGACAAATTGATTGTTCTATTTTTATCTTTAGATTTGTACTTCAAATACAACCCAATTACAATAAGAAGTTGAGCTAAAATAAGAATAAGAATCCACGTGAATTTATGTGATGTTTTTTTAGCTTGGATTTCTTCTGTGTTCGGAGTTGTTTCCTCCTTTGAAACATCAAAACCATTATTTTTATCACTAGATGTTTCATCTTGTGTTTCATCGTTTTTTATATCATCTTTTGGATAATCAGGATTTGTTGGTGTATTAGTTTCTACTTTATTTCCTGATAAACTTCCTGAAATATTAGTACTATTGTTAATTGTTCCTCCTGCATTTGGTTTATTAGGAGCAGTTGGAGTAGTTGGGATAGTTTGTTGCTCTTTTACAATATTTAATTCTACTAAAGCATCACTTAGTAAAATATCGACTTTACCTTCTGAAACCGTTAAATCTTTTATTTTAACAATCGTTTTAGTAGCTTCTACATTATCTTTTACTTTTAAAGTAAACTTTAAGACATTTTCTCCTACTTTTGTTCCTACTTTTCGATAAGCAATAAACTGATTATTTGCTGCATTGAACTTTAATTCTTCCCAATTATTTTGACTTACAAAATCACTTTGAAGCACTTCCTCAAAGATATTTTTATCATATTCTAGCGTTCCTTTATAAGCATTAATCCCTTTGTTTATTTCTCTAAAATTAGAAAAAGAAAATGTCACTTCGACAGTTTCATTCGATTTTAATTCTATGCTACTAGAAGTTAAATTAGTATCCATAGAAGAACTTGCTGATACATTTTGAACTGAAAACATTAAAAACATTAAAAGGGCAATTACATTCATTATTCTTTTTTTCATATTTTTTACTCCTTACTGCTCTACCTCATATTAAATCTTATACTAATATATTAGTAAAAAAAGCATAAAATTTCAATAGTCTTTAAAAAAATATATGTTTCTATTCTTTCACTTATTAAAAATTTTTTAGCTATAAATAAAAATAGTACCGACTTGTGAAGCCAGTACTAAAGAGAAAGTACCTAACATACTGCTAAACTAGGTCTTCTATAATTAGTATATCTAAATTTTTATCTTTCATTCCTAACAGTTATTGCTTTAATTTTTTAAAACGAGAGGCATCAAATAAAATATAGAAAATCAAAAATAATTTTCTATTCGTAGCGACTATTTAAAATAGCAAATAATTTCTCATGTTCTTCTGATGGTGGCACATAACCCTCGTCTTTATTTTCTAAAATAGATTGTAAATATTTAAAATACACATATTTAATATCTGTTAGTTCTTCTACTTGTAATTTTGTATGTTCTACATCCACATTCCAAGGAAGTAAATATACATCATCAAATACCCTTAAAACAGAATCACAATAGGGCTGTTCTCTTTTTATTGTAAACAAATATTCCAACTGTTCTGGTTTTATATCAAGATCTAACTCTTCTTTTAATTCTCTTATTCCAGTTTCTAAACTCGTTTCATCTTTTAATACGTGCCCAGCTGCTGATAATGCCCATAAATTAGGAAATGTCTTTTTAAATGGATTTCTCTTTTGCATTAAAAGTTCATGCTTATCGTTAATAATCCAAATATGTACTGCCCGATACCAATAACCTTTTTGGTAAATCTCACTTTTTGTTGACCATTTGCCTGTTTTTGAGCCATCTTCATTTAAAATATCCATTACTTCATCCATTACATCACTCATATTTTACACCCAGTAGTATCATAACACAAAAATACATCATTTCTTTAGAGAAATTATTAAAGATTGACACTCTAAAAAAAAGAGACAATTATTTATCTCTTAAAACAGCATTACATTCGCTTTCTACACGTTTAATAATTGCATTAAAGACTTCCATAACCTCATCTTCTTCTAAAGTACGAGTAGAATCTTTAAATACTAATTTATAAGCAATCGACTTTTTTCCTTCTTCTATATTTGGATATAAATCAAATACAGAAACACTATCAAGCATTCTCTTGCCACTCGCTTTAATGACATTTTTAATAGTTTCACTATCAATAGAGTTATCCACAATAAAGGCTACATCTTTTGTAATCTCTGGATACTTACTTGCTTCTTTGTATTTAATCGGTTTTACATTAGCATTATATAATGCTTTCATTGAAAGTTCACAAACATAGATTTCTTCCTTTTTCATACTTGGATGAATTCTACCTATTACGCCAATTTTTTCTCTATCTAAATAGATGCCTGCACTAATACCAGGATGTAAACTATCAATACTTTCTTGTACAAAAGAAATACGATTTTTAAATCCTAAATAATCAAGTAAATTTTCAACAATTCCCTTTAGTAAATAAAAATCCACTTTTACAACTGTACTCTGCCATTCATTTAAAATATAATTTCCTTTCATAAGGATTGCTACTTTGGTCATTTCCTCAAAATTACTATCGTATGTTTTGGCAATTTCATAAAGCATGACATCTTTTACATTTCTCTTTTTGTTATATTCATACGTATTTAGTAAAGAAGGAAGTAAACTTGTACGAAGTACACTCTTATCAACACTCATAGCATTTGGTAACACTAAATTTTCACGTTCATCGTATTTAAACATAGAAGCCATATCTGGACTTGTTAACGTATATGTTTTACACTCGTTTAATCCAAGCGTTCTTAAACGCTTGCTAATCAATTTCCTGATTTTAACATCTCCAACATATTCTCCACGACGTGCTACTCCTTTAGGTAATGTTGAAACTAAATTATGATAACCATAAAGTCTACCAATTTCTTCTGCAATATCATTAATATTGGCATCAATATCTAATCTTCTACTAGGTATGGTTACAGTAAATACATCTTTATCTAAGGTATAGGAAAAACCAAGACGTTTTAACTCTACTTCCATCATATTTGTATCAATAACAATTCCAAGCATACGATTTACATCACTTGCTTTAAACGTAACTATTTTAGGTGTTTTATCAATCACATCATGAGAAACAGTATCCCTTAAAATGGTTGCGTCTGCATATTTCTCTAGCAAATGACACGCTCTTTCAATCGCCATCTCGGTATACTCATAACTTAAACCTTTCCCATAACGAATACTAGCCTCACTTTTTAAATTTAAGTGACTAGCCGTATTACGGATACTTACGGCGTCAAAAATAGCACTTTCAATTAAAATATTTTGTGTTGAGTCATCAACATCAGTATTTAATCCACCCATAACTCCTGCAATACAAACTGGTTTTTCACCATCTGTAATTACAATATCACTTGAATTTAAAACTCTTTCTTTATTATCTAAAGTTGTAATCTCCTCATTTTCTTTAGCATCACGAACAACAATTTTATCCCCTAGTTTATCTTTATCAAAAAAATGTAAAGGTTGTCCAAATTCAAGCATAACGTAATTCGAAATATCCACAACATTATTAATAGGACGCATTCCTGCTGCAGTTAGTCTTTTTTTAATAAAATCAGGTGACTCTTTTAGTTTTACATTCTTTACCATCTTGGCTAAATAAAATGGGCATTTTTCGGTTTCAACTTTTAAAGAAAAATGATTGTTGATAGAGTCACTATCTTCTTTAAAATCACGATTAGGCAAAGTCACTTCTTTATTCAAAATAGAAGCAATTTCATAAGCAAAACCAATATGATAATAGCAATCGTTGTTTCTATGTTTATGAATATCTAATTCATATAAAGTATCGTCATATCCTAAATATTTTAAAGCGTCTACTCCAACAGGTGCATTTTCTTCTAACTCATGAATTCCTTTGTTGTAATTCTCTTCTGTTTTTTCTTCTACACCAAGTTCAAATAGTGCACAAATCATTCCGTTAGATTCTACTCCACGTATTTTACTTTTCTTTATTTCAAAATCTCCAGGCAAAACGGCACCAGGAAGGGCAACAATCACCTTTATTCCTTTACGAACATTAGAAGCCCCACAAACAATTTGGTAAGTTTCTTCATCACTAATACGAACCTCACATACATGCAAATGGTCGCTATCAGGGTGATTACTACATTCTAACACTTCTCCAACTACTAAATGGTCAATATGATTCGTAATGACTTTTTCAACATTAATTCCCGCTTTCGTAATTTTTACTGCTAACTCTTGTAAATCTTCATTTGTAATATCTACGTAATCACTTACCCACTCTAAACTAATCATTGTCTTTCTCCTCTCTATCAAACACGCTTAACTCACGTAAATCTGTTTGGTAAAACGTTCTAATATCGTTGATACCATACTTAAGCATTGCAAGTCGCTCTGCCCCAAAACCAAAAGCAAATCCTGTCCATATACTTGGATCATAACCACAGTTTCTTAACACATTAGGGTGAACAATCCCTGCTCCACTTACTGTAATCCAACCAGAATTTTTACACAAACTACAACCTTTTCCTTTACAAACAAAGCAAGAAATATCCGTTTCAACAGATGGTTCTGTAAATTGATAATAACTTGGTCTAAATCTTGTCTCGCAAGACTCCCCAAACAACTTTTTAAATACGACATCCATCGTTCCTTTTAAATCTGATAGACTGACTTCTTTGTCAACTAACAAGCCCTCTATTTGCATAAATTGATGAGAATGAGTAGCATCATCGTCATCCCTTCTATAAGTCTTACCAGGACAAATCATACGAATTGGAGTATCACCACCAGCACTCAACATCGTTCTTGCTTGCACTGGAGAAGTTTGACTACGAAGTAATATCTCTTCCTCTTTCAAATAAAACGTATCTTGCGCGTCTCTTGCTGGATGTCCTTTTGGAATATTCAAAAGTTCAAAGTTAAATTTATCTTCTTCTACCTCTGGTCCATCGACAACATCATAACCCATAGACATAAAGACACTTTCTACTTCTTCAATAATCTTTTCTAAAATATTAGGAGACCCAACAGGGATCTTCGTTCCAGGTAGAGTAATATCAATTTGTTCTTTTTCTAGTTTTTCTCTAATTTCTGCCTCTTCATAATATTTGATTTTCTCTTCTATTTTCGAACTAATCTCCGTTTTTAGTTCATTCAAAACTTTACCAAACTCTTTTTTTCCTTCATTATCCAACTCTTTTAAGTGCGTTGTTAGTTCACTTATTGGTCCTTTTTTTCCTAAATAAGTAACCTTAATTTCATTCATTTCCTTTAAATTCTGTGCCTTACTAATACTTTCTAAGGCTTCACTTTTTATTTGTTCTACTTTTTCTTTCATTCTATTTCCTCCTCGTATAAAACTTTTTCTACTTCATTAATGAGTTGTTCTTTATTTGGAATATAATACGTATAAGTTGATGCAAATACATGATTAGATAATCCTCCTAGGGCATATTCCATTGTCACTTCATTTTTTCCCTTACAAAGAATAATACCAATAGTTTCATTATCAAATTCATCTCTAATTTCATTATTATAATAATTGACATACATATTCATTTGCCCTACATACTCTGGCTTCATATCATCTATCTTTAAATCAATTAATACATACGATCTAAGAATTTTATTATAAAATACTAAATCTACATAATAATGCGTATTATTATCCAAAGTAATTCTTGATTGATTACCAACATACATAAATCCTTTACCAAGTTCCATTAAAAAACTTGATAGATGATTGATTAAATTTTTTTCTAAATCACTTTCTAATATTTTTTTATTTTCTGAAATTCCTAAAAATTCAAAAACATAAGGTTCTCTTAAAATATCAATTGGATTTTGAAGAGTTTGACCTCGTTTTGCTAATTCATAAACTTTCTTCTTATTCGTATTTCCTTTTGAAAGTAATAAACGTTGAAATAATGAAGAATCAATCTGCCGTTTTAACTCTCTTTTAGACCATTTTGAATTAATACATTCTTTTTCATAAAACGCTCGTTCATCATCATCTTCTATATATATTAAATAACAATAATGACTCCAACTCAAATTTCCAGCCAGTGGTTGGAAATTTTTATACTTAGTATAAAAAAGTCTCATATTATACAATCCTGAAATACTAAAACCACTACCAAATTTTTCTGTTAATCTTTTAGACAATTTCTTAAGTAACTCTTTGCCATATTCGGCACGTATATTCCCATTTTGGTCATTCTCTACTATCACTTTTCCAATCAAAAAATAAGTATTTACCAATGTATCATTAATTTGATACACCATCTTTTCTTTATTTTTAGTAATAATAGAAGATATTTCTGTATATAATTCATTTAATAACTTATCTTCATTTTTACTAGTTTTTTCTAACAAATTATTCATAATACCCCCTTCTATACCAAAAAATTCATCACTAAATTGCTTCATCTGCAGTAATACGTTCATTGCTCCTATTCGCTATATCTAATAGTGTAACTGTTCTTGAAAGCATTGCTAGTCTTTGGTGATTAACAGCATATCCTTTAATCATATAGTCTTTCAATATTTGATTAGCCCATCGTCTAAAGACAACACCATTTTGTGATTTTACACGGTACCCAACGCTAATAATCATATCTAAATTATAATAATCAACTTGGTAAGTTTTACCATCACTAGCAGTTGTCGCAAATTTTGCGACAACTGAACTATCTAATTCCTCATTTAAAATATTATGAATATGTTTACCAATAGTCTTAATATCTCTATCGAACAATTGTGCCAATTGTTCTCGATTCAACCAGACTGTCTCATCTTTCATATTTACTTCTAATTTTACCCTTTGATTTTCAAACAAAATTATTTCATTTTTATTTTCCATTTTCATTTTTCCTTTCTTTTTAAATCAACCATACTCATTTAACCCTTTACCCCATTCCATTTTAAAAGACAAAACAAATTTTCACAATTATAAACTCACTATATTCAAAAAAACTCAATCACACCATAAAAAATCCCTCACATATATTGCAAGGGACGAAAAAGACAATTTTCCGCGGTACCACCCAAATTCTAGAAAAGAATTCTAGCACTCTGTTTAGATTTAACGCATGCATTACGATTTAAACTCAAGTATAGTGAAATTCGCTCGTATTCTTATCTTTGGATACTCTCAGCGCATCATACCCAATCTCTTTTTAAGAAGTAATACAATCTACTTTAAAATATACTTTCAAACGTTTTATTAATCACATTATAGCACAAATCTTTAGATAAACAAGCAAGAATTAATTACCAAATATTATTTCATAAGCTGCATCCATATTCTTAGCTACATGAAGTATATGTTTCTAAAACATTTTTTCTAATCGAAGGTTACAATCTCTATACTTTCCTTTACACTCATAATGACAAACTCCTTCAATATTATAAAATCAATATACTTTCAATATGTAAAAAATAAAACTAAAGTTTTTTGTATATTACTTTAATTTTATAATTGAATCTAAATAATAATTCTCATCACTCTTTTTAAATTGATATTGATAGCGATTCATCTTTCTAGCATTTGAAGAAAAATCACTTTCTGTTACCCCTGTTACCTCTGGTTCATACAAATTATCAAATGTATAAAAACTACTTTCACTTTCATTATAAATAGCAGCATTTGTAATAATATAAATCACATCGCCTTCTTCATACATATCATCGATTTCTTCCACAATTTTGTTATTAGAAGCAGGACACTTATTATTATCTGCAGTATAACGATCTTTATCTTCGCTATATTTAAAATTCAAACAATTATAAGTAAAGGAAGAAGGTTTATAATTAACTAAAGAACCAAATAATTTTTCAAAAGTATTCTTCAAATCTTCTCCTTCTACAGTAATACTTACAGAATTTGTTTTAATTTGTTTTGAACTTAAACTACTATAGGCAATATTTAAAAGCATAGAAGATTTTATTTCACTTACTTTACGATCAGTGCTATACAAATAATAAGCACTTACATTATCAGCATTTAAAGAAATTTTTATTTGATCAAGTAAATAACCATAATGTTCTATATACCAATCCTTATCTTTTACAATAGCTGGCTCTTGTTCATTATTATCACTATTATTTCCATTATTATTTTCATAACTATAACAATTTCCATTTCGTTCACATTCTGATTTCATAAAATCAAAATATTTTACATCATATAAACAATAACCAAAATATAAAATTAAACCAAAGAATAATAAAATAATAACATCTCTTTTAAAAATAGCAGCATTTTTTCCTTTTAACATACGCTTTTCTTCTTTTTTTAGAAGATCAGCAACTTCGTTATTTACATCCTCAAGTAATTCCTCTTTTAAGTCTTCTTTATATTTTTTCGTATTTTCTACAATCGAAATTTTAATTTCTTTATTAACTTCTGTTAATACCTTCTCTTTAATAGAATTTACTACATCTTTTTTGATATTTTCTTCTTCTTTTTTATCAATTTCTTTTTTAGGCATAAGAATCCCCCTCTTTCCTATTCCGGTATTATAACACAAAACCAAAAAAAAAGCACTTTTTTCTAAACTTAAAAAATTTTTCTAATATCGCATTTGTGGGGCAAAGTATTACTAATAAACATTTCTTTGAGAAAATATTCTTGGTGGTAGATGTGAATTATGAAAGACTAATTTCAATAAGAAGATCATTAAATTTAAGTCAAAGAAATATGGCAGAGCTTTTAAATGTTTCAAAGTCGAACTATGCCAGATGGGAAACAAGTGAAAAAATTATTCCATTAAAGCACTTAGTAGACTTTTGCAATTTAACAAAACTATCATTAGATTATGCATTGTCTTTAAATAATAAGAAGAAAAAATCTACTTATACAATCGAATATGACAATTATAGCTTAGGAAGAAAAATCAAAAAACTAAGATTGTCTCATCATTTAACACAATTAGAATTTGCTGAATCAATCAATACTACTCAATCCGTTATATCTGACTATGAAAACGGACTCAATATTATCCAAACATCATTTCTTCTTGATATTTGTAAAAAATATAACGTTTCAGCAGATTATTTGCTAAAAAAAGAAATATTAGAGGTGCGTAATTATGTTAGATTATAGAAAAGTTGGAAATTTAATCAGTAAAGAAAGACAAAAAATAAATCTTACACAAGAAAAATTAGGAGATACACTTTATGTAACTAGACAAGCTGTAAGCAAATGGGAACGCGGAAAGTGTATGCCTGATTATGATTCTTTGATTAAACTTAGCGAATTGTTTTCCATTACTTTAAATGAATTGATTGCAGGAGAAAGGATCAATACTACTAACAAAAATATGATTGATAATATTATGATAGATGCATTAAAAGATAAAGACAAAAAAAGAGTGATTTTATCTATTATCTTTGGAATTATCATATTTATATTATTATTCCTATTTTTAAGTTATTATTTTGTTTCAACTTATAACAAATTAAGAGTATTTAAATTTTCAGGCGAAAATGAAAATTATTTTATTACAAACATTATTGGAGTATTTTCTAATGAACAAGCCTATATAAAACTAAACCCTATATCATCGTTTAATAATAAAGATTTTGATTACATAGAACTTTACTATTTAAAAAACGATAACAAAAATGTTTTATGCAAAACATCCGATTCTAATATTCTAATATCCGAATTTAATG
The DNA here is from genome assembly GCA_949280095.1 of uncultured Bacilli bacterium. Classification (GTDB taxonomy): domain Bacteria; phylum Bacillota_I; class Bacilli_A; order RF39; family UBA660; genus MGBC108787. The sequence continues at coordinate 1,842 of CASDHD010000001.1, read as the reverse complement.
GCTACGAAGAATATTTTCACTACAAAAATATAAACGATTTAGTAAATAATTTATACATAGACATTTATAAAAATGATCAATTAGAAACAATAAAACTACAATCTTTAGAATTATATTCAAATAATTCATTAATCTTTAAAAAATATGACAAAATTATAGAAGATACTGAATCAAAAAAACTATCTTCTAATATACCAGAAAGAATAAAAGAAGAGTTTCAACTCAATAACGAAAATCAATACACTTTAGAAAAAAATAATATTCTTTTGTTATATGATTCAAATTTAAACATATTTTTTGAACACGAAAAAAATAACGATAATGTAGAAAGATGGATTTATAATGTTAAATTTAATACGATTGTCTATCAAAAGTACAGGGATAATAAAATAGTTGAAAATTCTGAACTATTAGATACTACTATAAATTGTAATATTTCTAAATGTAAGAACCATCAAAAAAAGTACGACTATTTTATAAATAAGTATTTAGTATATTATTTTAATTAAAAAACTTTTTGATAGAATATTTCAAGGTTCAATTGCACCCACATTCCGCGCAATTGAACCTTGAATTTTAGCATTATTAAATATGTTTCTTCAAATACTATGTCGGAATATTTGTCATAAAAACGAAAAAAGAAACTTTTTGTTCATTTTAGTTTCTTTTTTAAATTTTTAATGGAATGCCCTATTGCAAAATAAATAAATATTAAAATACAACTAATAATAGATAAAATCCAACCATATTTGTCATATTTTTCAATATTATTTCTATCAATAAACTCGGCTTGAATCGCAAAACCTATTTCAATTAAAAGAACTAGTCCAATTAATACAATAAGACATTTTAATATAAGTATTTTTCTCTGTTCTATCTTTTTCTTACTTATTTTTTGTGCCATAATTATACCCCCTATGTTAAAAATTTTTATTAAAAACCTCGACCGCCGCCTTTTCCAGATAGAACGCCTGCTGACCAGCCTCCACCAAACCCTAAAGCTGAGGATAGAAAGCCTGTAAATGAATTCAATGAATTATTTACGTATTTTTTTATTCCACTACAATTGCTTTCGCTGTATTTACTACCATTGACATAGCGCTTGAAGCAAGGCTTGATGCTACTGCATTTGCAGTTATCTTTTTTTGATAATTTCCAAATAATCTCCTACATAAAAATTTATATAACACTATTTAAATTTTTTAGCATTATCCATTTTTTCTTTTATATTTTCTATAGAGTTCATTAAAGCATATATTATCACGCCGAAAATTCCGCCTAAAAGAAATAGTCCTATTCCCAAATAATCATATAAAGTATATTCTTTTGCATTTAACATATCAGATTTGTAAGAAAAGTAAAATGCTAATATTATAATAAAAACTGAAGCAATTGTTAATAAATTGATAAAAAATATTTTTCTTTTTTCTTCTTTTGTCATCTTAATATCTATTTTTTTACTAGGAATCTTATTTTTCATAATATTATCTCCTCATTTTTATACTATTTATTTCTATCGTCTCGTTAAACCTGGGATTTTACTTTTGTTTTTTTCGAGTAATGGTTTTAATGGCGCGGCTTACCAATTGCCAACAGGATCTCCAACATTTAATGGTTTTAGAGGATTTGAAGCTATAGATGTTGCTACAGATGATGCTATATTATTTGTAATTAATTTCTTTTGATATTTTCCTGTCACACTCGATGCTATACTCTGTGACCCAAACCAACTACTGCCTATATTATTTGGTGTTGGGAAAGTATTTGCTATAGCACCAGTTACGGGTGACATAACTCTTGGTGCTGTTGCTGCAACCGCTAATAAGGCTAATGCTGCTAATC